>JAYEOA010000001.1:0-26642 GCA_034722515.1 Thermodesulfobacteriota bacterium
AGACCAAAGAGTTCAAAGAACAATATCGTTATCGAGCCGGTGTCGAAGCTACTATGTCAGATTTAGATCGTGTCACCGGACTTAAGCATCTACGAGTCAGAGAGATGATCCCGGTTCGGGTTGCAGCGACCCTTAAAGCCGCAGGATTGAATATCCATCGGGCAGCTGCGTTCATAATTAAGGGCAGACGGCTTGAAAAGGAACCCATCCCAGCATAGGGATCAAATATCGGTATGTTCCTGCGATCATAGTTGCCGCTAAACGCAGAATGAGGTGCACTAAAAGCAATTACTGGTAAATTTTACTTTGTTGCCGACATTCTGTGTGTTTTTGCCGATATTCAGTGTAAATGAATTTGCGAGGGCATCAGTTTATAGCTTTTCATTTGATCTATTTTTTCATTTTTCAAAAAAAAAAACAAACATTATCTTTGTAATCGTTAAGTTTAAGTGTGATGGATTTGTAAAAAGTCGCTATCCTGCATTGTAAACACCGAAAGATACTCACTACTGTCAAGACCATAATAAATAAAAAATAAAAATCACTACGACTTTTGTGAAGAAATTTTTATTTAATAATGATATTTGTTTTTATGTGATTTTCAGGGTCAGGGATAAATGATAAAAAAATAAATATTATGTTGTTGACTTTTTTAGTAGGTTGTAAATATTATGCTCAGTTCTTAGTTTTGAATATAAACGGAGGTAATAAGAAAAATGAAACGTACGTATCAGCCAAGTAGAGTTTGTAGAAAAAGAACCCATGGTTTTCGTCACCGTATGTCTAACAGTAATGGTCGTAATATTCTTAAGCGTCGTAGGAATCGCGGTAGAAAAGCTTTAGTTGTAACAATTCCAGTAAAATAATAATTTTGTATACTTATACCTCTTCTATGCGGTTGCACAATAGTACTGAATATAGAGATACGTTCGAAGGTGGAATAAGGTACAAGTCTAAGAGTTTTATTATTTTTATAAGAGAAAAAAAAACAGGCCCCACACGACTAGGATTAACCGTTAATCGTAAGGTCGGTGGGGCTGTAATAAGAAATAAAATTAAAAGAATTATGCGAGATATATTTAGGTTAAATTATAGCCAATTATTTTCTCAATCTGATATAGTTATCATTGTTAATAAAACTGCTACGTATAATGGTTACGATCAATTAAAGCAGGAATTTATGAATGTTTGTTGTAGAAAATAAGTGCTTTTATGTTATCTAAATGCGCTGTTTTTTTAGTTTTATTATATCAAAAATTAATATCACCTTTAACAGTGCCTTCCTGTCGCTTTACCCCTACCTGTTCAGAATATACAGTTCAATCGATACAAAAATTTGGTATCATCAAAGGCTTATATAAGTCTTTTTTTCGTATTTTAAGATGTAACCCCTTTTGTAATGGTGGTTATGATCCAGTTGACTAGAGGAAATCATGGAAAATAGAAATACAATTATTGCTCTTGTTTTAATGCTACTTGTTTGGTCGGGATTTACTTATTTTTTTCCACCCCAGCGTATTCAAAATGACCAAAAGATTGATGAGAATCAAGTTGTAGAGAGTGATAATGAAAAAAATATTATTTCATCGCAATATGATGAATTGATAGATGAAAATAATAATTCTACCGTGAATAGTGATATTATAGAAAAAACTTTTGTGGTTGAAAATAATAAATTTATTGCAGTTTTTTCAACTCGTGGTGGAACGATAATTTCTATAAAATTGAAGGATTATCGGTTAACGAATGATTCAGATTCGGATTTGGTAACTATTATTGATTCTAAATTCGAAGTTCCTTCGCTATTATCTTTAGGTACTAATTCTTTAGCAATAGATCCGAATCTTTATTATAGTGTTGATATTGTTGAAGATATTGTGGTTGAAAATAATAAGAGAATACTTTTTAAAGCAGAAACTAATAGTGGTCTCATAGTCACAAAAGAATACTCTTTCGATGTTGATACATACAATATTGGTTTTAATATATCGTTAAATAATATATCTGAATCTACTTTGTCTGGACAAGTTGAACTCTCATTACAATCTTTTTGGGAAGATAGTATGGAGGGGAATAGATTGGAATTTGTGGGACCAGTGAGTTATTCATTAGACGAGTTATTTACTGATGATGTGGAAGATATTATAGAAAAACCAAAAAAATATACCGAATTGATTCAATGGTCGGGTTTTGAAGATAAATATTTTATTTCTTCTCTTATAGTTCCTAATAGCTCAGATGTATCTCAGCTGCTTATTTCAAAAAATTATAAAAAAATTACTAATACTTTTATTTTGTCACCTATTTCATTATTGCCATCTCAATCCAAGGCGTTTAATTTTCAATTATATTATGGGCCTAAGGATGTAAATATACTTGCCAATGCTGGTAATAAACTATATGAAGCGGTAGATTTTGGTTTTTTTAAAATTTTAGCTAAGCCTTTACATGTTGTCCTTAATTTCTTTAATAAATATGTAGGCAATTATGGTGTGTCTATTATTTTACTTACAATTATTTTGAAACTTATTTTTTGGCCATTAACGCAAAAAAGTTATGTTTCAATGAAAGCAATGCAAACGCTTCAACCGGAGATGAAAAAGTTACGTGAAAAATATAGAAATGATAAAGAGGGATTAAATAGAAAAACGATGGAGCTGTATAAGGAAAACCGGGTTAACCCTATGGGTGGCTGTCTTCCTATGTTGGTTCAAATTCCGGTATTTTTTGCCCTTTATAAAGTTTTACTTGGCACTATAGAATTGCGTCATTCTCCGTTTATTTTTTGGATAACTGATCTATCCGTTAAAGATCCATATTATATTACCCCTGTAGTCATGGGTCTTACGATGTTTATACAACAAAAACTAACACCTAGCACTATGGATCCGATGCAAGCTAAAATGATGATGGCTATGCCTATTGTATTTACATTTATGTTTTTAAATTTTCCGGCAGGATTAGTTATTTATTGGTTGGTAAATAACTTGTTAACAATTTTTCAACAGTATTTGATTTATAGAAAACCAGCAGTAATTATTGCTGATTGAACTAATTGCTAATTAGTTTTTATTTGAGTTATTTATTTGGCCGATTTAGATATAGTTATTTATCTGAATCGGTCATTTGTTTTTGTAGCTTATTTATACCGTTGCATTTAAGATGCCCTCGCAAAAGGTAAGATTTTGGCATTTTGAGTTTTTGAGAAACCATCATTTAGGTTACAAAAATTGTAACTACTCAGTACCACTCAATTTGGGCAGGTAATCCCCATAGCAAGCGTATTTGGCACCATGGACTTGCGACAATAAGCCCCATGGATGGGTGAAATGCGTCCCTTGATATAGGGATTGCTAGTCCAACACGCTGTGTAGTTACTAAAAATTTCTTATCAAATTTGAGGTTGTCATGTTTAGTTCTGATATTATTGTTGCGCCTGCTACTGCAGTTAGTGATGGTGGTATTGCTATTGTGCGTGTGTCCGGTATCGATTGTTTGTCGTTTGTTGAGCCATATTTTAAGCCTGCAATGATTGAATGTCCCTTTCAGTCTCATATGATGTATTATGGTCATTTTATTAGCCAGCAGGATAAAGTTGTTGATGAAATCATGTTTGTGTATATGGTTTCGCCTCGTTCATATACTGGTGAAGATGTTGTTGAAATTCATTGTCATGGCGGTCGAATTGTTGTCAGGCAGATTCTGGATATTTTACTTGAAGCTGGTTGTCGTATGGCTAAACCCGGTGAATTTACTCAACGTGCTTTTTTAAATGGGCGTATAGATTTGGCTGAAGCTGAAGCGGTTGCTGATCTTATTGTTTCCCGCTCTGATTTGTCGGCTAAAATAGCAGTTGCCCAAATGGATGGATCACTTTCATCTATAGTTTATGATTATCGCCACCAAATTATACAAATATTGGCGTTAATTGAGGCATATATAGATTTTCCTGAAGATGATATCAATGCGCCACATATTTCGAGTATTTCCGGTGATTTGGATATTTTGCTTAGTGGAATAAGTTCACTTATTGATGGTTTTGAAGAGGGGCGTATTGTAAGGGATGGCTTATCATTGTTGATAATGGGTGAGCCTAATGTTGGAAAGAGTTCCATTTTAAATCAATTTCTTGGGGAAGATAGGGCCATTGTTACAAATATACCCGGAACCACGCGAGATATTATTGAAGAAAGTATAGTAGTATCAGGATTAACGTTACGTTTTATAGATACGGCTGGAATTAGAGATACAGATGACCCAATTGAGCTTGATGGTGTTAGGCGAGCTAGGGATAAAGTTTCCTCAGCTGATTTGATTTTATACGTTATAGATGGAACTTGTTCTTATGGTGAGGCATTGCGGGCTACTCTTTTAGAGTATGGAGATATCCCTTTAATTGTTTTAGTCAATAAATCAGATAAAATAAAATGTAGTGTGCCTGAAATGTTAAGTAATTTTAAGTATCTCTCTGTTTCTGCAAAAGACGGTACAGGGTTTACTGACTTAAAAGAAGAAATATTGTCAATCTTTAAACTTTCTGGTTCAGAAGAACGGGAGAGTTTTATGGTGTCGGATCGTCGTCATAGAGATGCACTTTTTTGTGCACTTAGTTTTTTACGTGAATTTGAATTTAATTTTAAATCTGGCCTTCCTCCTGAATTCTTATCTATCCATTTGAGGGACGCCCTTTCTTCCCTTGGTGAGATTACTGGTGAGACAACTCCTGACGATGTTTTGAATAAAATTTTTTCCAGATTTTGTATTGGAAAGTAAGTGTTTCACGTGAAACATAGAGGGTAAAAATGTCAACTTACGGCGTAAATTATGATGTGATAGTTGTTGGTGCGGGTCATGCTGGTTGCGAAGCAGCGCTCGCACCGGCACGAATGGGGTACAAGACGTTGTTGCTTAGTTTGAGTTTGGATACTATTGCTCAAATGTCGTGTAATCCAGCTATTGGTGGTTTAGCTAAAGGTCATCTTGTGCGTGAGATTGATGCGCTTGGTGGGGAGATGGCTCACAATATTGATGCAACAGGGATTCAGTTTAGAACGTTAAATACTAAAAAGGGTCCGGCGGTAAGAGCCTTGAGGGCACAGGCTGATCGGGCACGTTATTCTGAACGGATGAAGCAGGTTGTGGAGAATCAATCAAATCTACATTTAAAACAGGGTTCAGTTGAAAGATTGTTGATTGAGTCAGATCGGGTTGTTGGAATAGCAACGAAAGATGGTGTTGTTTTTAAGGGGAAAACTGTTGTTTTAACAACCGGTACGTTTATGCATGGTTTAATCCATGTTGGTTTGAATAATTACCCCGGTGGTAGGGCAGGAGAACCGCCGTCTGTTGGCATATCAGGGCAGTTGAAGGCGTTAGGAATTGAAGTAGGGAGGTTGAAAACTGGTACTCCGCCAAGGGTTTTTAACGGTAGTATTGATTATAGTAAAACAGAAATACAGCCAGGGGATACACCAATTCATCCTTTTTCGTTTTTGACTGAAAAGATTACTAGGCCACAATTACCCTGTTATATTACGGCAACAAACGAAAAAACGCATGATGAAATACGGGTAGGGCTAGATCGTTCACCATTATATAGTGGTGTAATTGAGGGGGTTGGTCCACGATATTGTCCATCTATTGAAGATAAGGTGGTGCGTTTTCCTGAGAAAGATACTCATCAAGTATTTTTAGAGCCAGAGGGGTTGAGTACTGCGGAGGTTTATCCGAATGGGTTGCCAACGTCATTGCCCGCAGATGTACAGCTACGTTTCTTACGTACAATACCAGGTTTGGAAAATGTAGAAATTATGCGACCGGGGTATGCCATAGAATATGATTATGTAGATCCTATTCAGCTAAAACCGACATTAGAAACGAAGGCGGTATCCTGTTTGTACCATGCTGGTCAAATTAATGGTACGTCTGGATATGAAGAGGCTGCAGCCCAGGGGTTGATGGCTGGAATAAATGCGGTTATGCAAATTGAAAATAAAGAACAAGTTGTGTTGAGGCGTGATCAAGGTTATATAGGGGTATTGATAGATGATCTTGTCAGTCGAGGTTCAAAGGAGCCATATCGCATGTTTACCTCCCGGGCTGAATACCGTCTACTGCTTCGCGAAGATAACGCTGATCAACGCTTAACCGAGGTTGGAAGGAATCTAGGTTTAGTGTGTGATAAACGTTGGGAATTGTTTCAGAAAAAAATGGAGGAACTTTCGGTTGGAGAACAAGCACTTGCTGTTGGGCGTATTGTCCCCAGTGATAAAGAGTTCCTAGATCAGTTAGGTGTAGTGGGGTTAAGTAACGGTCAATCGTTCAAGGAAATACTAAGACGACCAGAAGTAACTATAGATAAACTAATTACCCATTCCAAAGTGCTTGCTTCCCTTTCTAAAGCAGTAACGGAACAGTTACAAATTGCGACAAAATATGAGGGATATATTAAGCGACAAATTGATCAAGTGGCGAAGTTCAACAAAGTTGAAGCGATTAAAATACCGTTAGAGTTTGATTATTCTTCGGTAAATAGCCTATCTTCCGAGGTGAGGGAGAAGCTTGTCCGAATACGACCATTGTCGCTCGGGCAAGCCAGTAGAATTCCCGGTGTTACACCAGCTGCAATATCAATTTTAGCGGTGATGTTGCGAGCACGTAAATGACCATTGAGTATATAAATGATCAACTAAAATCTGATGTGCAGATAAATAAAAATCAATATCGATTGTTTGGTTTGTATATTAAAGAGTTGTTGCGTTGGAATAAGAAAATAAATTTAACCTCCATTACAGAATTAGAACAATGTTGGGAAAAACATATTGTTGATTCATTGTTACCCACATATTTACTCAGTGGCGATGAAAAGTTATTGGATATTGGTTCTGGAGCAGGATTACCATGTGTGCCACTAAAAATATTGTTTTCCGAGTTGAATGTTGACTCAGTTGATTCTGTATCGAAGAAAATACACTTTCAGCGCCACTGTGCAAGGGTACTTCAATTTAGTAATTTTATAGCACATGCAGAGCGGGTTGAATTATTTAGTACTACACATGCAAGTCAATATGATGTGGTAATATCGCGAGCGTTTTCATCTTTAAAGTTATTTATTGAGTACGCTGTACCTTTTATTGTTCCCCATGGCAGAATTATTGCGATGAAGGGGAGTACAGCCGATGAAGAAATTGAGGCAGCACAGGAAATATTGCTTGAGTACGGATTAAAGATAACAAAAAATATAACGGTTATGTTAAAACCATCTGGAGCACAAAGGGTATTGTTAGAGATAAAAAAACTACCTCAAATGTCTTAATGGATAGATTACATTTTTAAGATCTAGGGAATATTTAATTTGAGTGATTTAATCCTAAGGAGCTTGTTATGGCAGATATTATTGCCGTTGCGAATCAAAAAGGTGGTGTTGGTAAAACGACTACCGCTGTTAATTTAGCCGCTTCATTGGCTGTCGCAGAAAAAAAAACCCTACTTATCGATATGGATCCACAAGGAAATGCTTGTAGTGGCGTAGGTATATCAACCGCAGAACTTGAGTATACAGTCTATGATGCGTTACATGATCCAACTGTTATTGATAAATGTTTATTGACAACAGAGCTGGAACAATTGACAGTAATACCGTCAAATACCGATTTAATTGGAGCAGAATTGGAATTGGTTTCTGTTGCAGATCGTGAAAAACGTTTAAGTAGGGTGGTTGAACGAATTAAAGACGACTTTGAATATATTATTATTGATTGCCCACCATCGTTAGGGTTGATAACGATCAATTCATTAACGGTAGCTCGTTCGGTATTGATTCCGTTGCAGTGTGAATATTATGCCATGGAAGGTTTAAGCCAGTTGATGAAAACTATTGATTTAATACAACGGGGATTAAATAGTAAACTAATCTTACGTGGTATAGTTTTAACCATGTTTGATAAGAGAAATAACTTGTCCCATCAGGTTAGTGAGGAAGTACGCAATCATTTTAAGAGTAAAGTGTTTAAAACCGTGATTCCAAGAAATGTAAGATTGTCCGAATCTCCGAGCCATGGGAAGCCGGTATTGCTTTATGATATTAGTTCACGGGGATCATGCGCATATATAGAACTTGCACAAGAAATCATCATTGGGGGGGGAGAATGTCTAAACGACCTGCATTAGGCAAAGGGATGGGCGCACTACTAAGTGCTGCAACTCCTGATAGTGATGGTAAATATTTTGTTTGCGCTATTGAAGAGCTCAAGCCACATTCAAATCAACCGAGAAAATATTTCTGTGACGAGAAAATGGAAGAACTTGTCGCGTCTATTAAGGAAAAAGGAGTAATCCAGCCTTTGGTTGTGCGCCGCGTCGATGATTATTATCAAATAATTGCCGGAGAAAGGCGATGGAGAGCTGCACAGATAGCTGGATTGAAAGAACTTCCAGTTACGATTCAAGATGTGTCGGAAGAATGGGCTCTTGAAATTGCACTGATAGAAAATATTCAGCGTGAAGATTTAAACGTAATCGAAGAAGCCACAGCCTATAGGTATCTGGTTGATAATTTTGATTTATCCCATGAAGCAGTCGCAAAGCGCGTGGGTAAAAGTCGTTCATCTGTTGCGAATACATTGCGTTTACTCCTGTTGCCGGATGCAATTCGTGAAAGTGTTTTGAACGGTGTTTTGAGTATGGGACATGCTCGTTCTCTTTTGTCGTTGGATGATGCAGATGATATGCATGAGGTAGCCGGACAAATACAACGAAAAAAGTTGTCTGTACGAGTTACTGAAGCCCTGGTTAACAAGATTAAGAAATTTGAAACGACAGTTAAGGAAGTAGCTAAGGAACCAGTTGTTGTTGATCCACAGATTGCAAATCTCGAAGAAATATTAAAGAAAAATTTGGGCACGCAGGTTAAGATTAAAACTAATAAAAACGGTGGTAAGGTGGAGATTGGTTTCCGTAATAATGATGAATTGCAACGTATCCTAGATTATATGAATGTAGTGTAGGTTGTTGGATAGGAGATCGAAGTTAAGGAACGTGTTTCGGTGAAATGCCTTGACAAAAATCGCCCAACTGTGGTAGGTATGCCCAGTTTAGAGTGGGGTTAATGTCAAACTACTTGTTTAGTTTGGTAAAATTATGTAATTATTTCAGCCAATTACTTGATGATGACTACGTAAAATTTAATGTGTTGGTATAGTTTCCTAGAGTTATTTCCAGTAAATCAAATCAAGATGAATAAAAAAGGAAGATAAGAGGTAGCGCAGTGATAAGCATTGATTGGACCATGCTGGTGCAGTTTGTAAATTTCCTAGTACTCATGGCAGTGTTGAATGTTTTATTGTATCGACCGTTGCGAAATGTCATGAACTTGCGTCAGGAAGCCGTTGATAGTGATTTGCAAAAAGCTCGCGATTTAGAATCATCAATCAGTGAGAAGATGGAGAATTACGCAAGTAAATTGCAGCAAGCTAAGCACGAAGGAAGCACCGAATCAGCAGCCATTCGCTCGGAAGCTGCAAAACATGAATCAGTTATTCTTGGTGATGCACGTAATGCTGCTGATAAGAGTCTAGCTGATCTAAAAAGTCATGTTGCTGTTGAAGCTGAAGAGGCACGCAAGGTACTGAACAAAGAGACAAAGACTTTAGCACGCATAATTGCATCAAAAGTGCTGGGAAGGAAAGTCAAATAATGTTTACTGACAAGATTGTGGTAAGTAAAAAGTCCCTGATCGTTGCGGTCAGTTTTGGTTTTTTGGCTGTCGGTACGAGTGTTGCGATCGCATCAGGTGATGCGCATCATGTCGATAGTGGAATTCTCCTTAAGGATTTTCTCTGGCGGGCATTCAACTTTAGTCTTACCGTTGCCATTCTGGTTTACTTTGTATCCAAGCCGTTAAAAAATGCTTTGGCAAGTCGGCGCGAAGGTATTGAGCAGGCGTTGAAATCGGCTAGTGAAACCGCAGGGGCAGCCGAAGCAAAATATGCCGAATATGACAAAAAATTGACCCACGCCGAGTCTGAAATCGAATCAATTCGATCCTCTATTAAGGAAGAAGCCGAACTCGAGAAGAAGCGTATTATTGCTGAAGCTCACGATATGGCTGAAAAGATCAAGTCGGAAGCACAAAAGACGTCAGATAATGAGGTTGCGCAGGCACGTTTAACACTACAGCGAGAAGCAGTTACTATGGCTGTTAGTATAGCTGAAGATATGTTGAAGAAGGTGGTTAATAAAGAAGATCAATCGAGGTTGGTTGAGGAATATAAGCTTAAGGTAGGAGAATTGCATTGAGTACTAGCGCGATATCCAAACGGTATGCCCAAGCTCTTGTAGAGCTGGCTACTGAACAGAAACTGGTGGATCAATATGGCACTGAGCTGGCAAGTATAAGTGAATTATTGGTTCGTGAAAATGAGCTACGAATGCTGATGGAAAGTCCGACAATTGGTGTCGATAAGAAATCAGCAATTATGGTCGATATAGCAACCAAACTTGAATTGTCTGATGGTATGAAAAATTTTGTTGGACTGTTGACGGTAAAGGATCGTCTACGATATGTCGGACAAATTAACGCAAACTATATCTCTCTTGCTGATGAAATATCCGGGGTTGTCCGGGCATGCGTTACATCGGCAGTTAAGATGACCAAGGTTCAAGTGAATGGCATTAAAGAGGGACTCGAAAAGCAAACCGGCAAAAAAGTTGACTTGAAAACTAAGGCTAGTTCAGCGTTGCTTGGCGGGTTGAAAGTCGAAGTCGGTGGCAAAGTATTTGATGGCAGTATTAAAACCCAGTTACAGCGGATTGAAGATACCTTAAAGAAGGGGTAGGAAGTACTCATGGAAATCAAAGCAGAAGAAATTAGCGCAATAATCAAGAAGCAGATTGAGAACTTTGGTCGCGAGGTTGAAGTCAGTGAAACTGGTAGCATCATCTCTGTAGGTGATGGTATTGCTCGTATCCATGGCTTGGATAAAGCTATGTCAGGCGAGCTTCTTGAGTTCCCCGGTAGTACCATGGGTGTGGTACTTAACCTTGAGGAAGACAATGTTGGTGCAGCGATTCTCGGTGACTCTGAACATATCAAAGAGGGTGATACGGTAAAACGTACTAAGCAAATTGCCCGCGTGCCGGTGGGTGAGGCTTTGGTCGGTCGTGTGGTCAACGGTATTGGTATTCCGATTGATGGTAAGGGTGAGATCAAAACCGATACTTACAGCCAGGTTGAGCTTAAAGCACCGGGTATTGTTGCTCGTAAATCAGTACATGAGCCACTGCAAACTGGTCTTAAGGCTATTGATGCAATGGTACCTATTGGACGTGGGCAGCGTGAGTTGATTATTGGCGACCGCCAGACAGGTAAAACTGCTGTTGCGATTGACACTATTATCAACCAAAAAGGCCAGGATGTTGTTTGTATCTATGTTGCTATTGGTCAGAAGCGTTCTACGGTTGCTCAGGTGGTTGATAAACTTAATCAGCACGGTGCGATGGATTACACCATTATTGTTGCTGCAACTGCATCTGACCCAGCACCGCTTCAATATATCTCTCCCTATACTGGTGTTACCATGGGTGAGTTCTTCCGCGATAGTGGCAAACATGCTTTGATTATTTACGATGATCTTTCTAAACAAGCGGTTGCATACCGGCAGCTTTCCCTGTTGCTGCGTCGTCCACCTGGACGTGAGGCGTTCCCTGGCGATGTGTTTTACTTGCACAGCCGCTTGTTAGAGCGTGCAGCAAAAGTTAATGATGATTTGGGTGCTGGATCAATGACTGCATTGCCTATTATCGAAACTCAAGCGGGTGACGTTTCAGCTTATATTCCTACAAACGTCATTTCGATTACCGATGGTCAGATCTTCCTTGAAACAGATCTGTTTTATTCCGGTGTTCGTCCAGCAATTAACGTAGGTCTGTCGGTATCTCGTGTTGGTGGTAGTGCTCAGGTTAAGGCTATGAAACAAGTAGCCGGTACTTTGCGACTCGCATTGGCTCAGTATCGCGAAATGGCAGCATTTGCTCAGTTTGGATCTGATCTTGATAAGGCAACTCAAAAGCAGCTACACCGGGGAGCCCGTTTGGTTGAGATTCTCAAGCAGGGTCAATATAAACCGCTGCCCGTTACCAAGCAAGTTCTAGCTATTTACGCGGTAAACAATGGTTATGTTGATTGTTATGAGACCTCGGACATACAACGTTATGAAGCAGAGTTGCTATCGTTTATGGAAAGTAAGTATGCGGCAATTATCGCTGATCTTGACGAAAAGAAAGCAATTGATGCTGATCTAGAAGGTCAGATCAAATCTGCACTTGAAGAGTTTAAGGGTCAATTTGTAGCTTAGTCTATTACCTGAGGATACAAAAATGGCAAGCCTGAAGGATATAAAAAAGCGGATTGGATCCGTTAAAAATACACAGCAAATTACCAAAGCCATGAAAATGGTAGCTGCTGCAAAGTTGCGCCGAGCTCAGGAGTCAGTAGTGGCTGCACGTCCTTACGCCAATAAAATGCAGGATGTGCTGACCAGTTTGGCGACAAGAGAAATCGAAAGTGATCATCCACTATTAGAAAATCGCGAGAAGAAGCGGGCACTTGTAGTTGTTATGACAGCTGATCGTGGATTGTGCGGCGGGTTTAATAGTAATATTATCAAAGCGGCAGAAAAATTTGTAAAAGAGCAAGCTGAAGGATTTGAAGATTATTCTTTGCGGATTATTGGACGCAAAGGTAACGATGTACTTAAACGTCGCCCAGATCTTGTGATCGATAAAGTATACGAGAATCTCACCGGTCATATTACCTATGCAACTGCGGCGCTGTTGGGTCGTGAGATTGTTGAAGATTATATTGATGAAAAATATGATGCTGTTTTCGTTATTTATAATCGTTTTTTCAGTGTGCTTAGTCAGGAAGTTACCACAACTCAGTTATTACCTGTACAACCACAGCAGGTAGAGGATGGTGCCTACGTCGCAGATTATATATACGAGCCTAGTAGTGAAGAAGTTCTTAAGTCAATTCTTCCCAAGTATATAGAAGTACAGATATTTAGGGCATTGCTCGAATCTGTTGCTTCTGAGCACGGTGCTCGAATGAGTAGTATGGATAGTGCAAGCAAAAATGCTGCCGAGATGATCGATAAGCTCACCTTGCAGTATAACCGCGCACGTCAAGCTGCTATTACTTCAGAATTGATGGAAATTATTTCTGGCGCTGAATCAATTAAGTAACGAATATCTCCACACGCTGGGGTATAAAAGGAGTACTTCTCATGAACAAAGGTAAGATTATACAGGTTATTGGCCCTGTTGTAGACGTCAAGTTTGAGGCGGGCAAGCTACCTGAAATTTATCACGCCCTTAAAATTACTAATCCATCGCTAGGTACTGATGATTGGAATCTGATTGTTGAGGTTGCTCAGCATCTCGGAGAGAACACCGTACGTACCATCGGTATGGATTCAACAGAAGGTCTTGTTCGCGGTCAAGAGGTTTTGGCAACCGGTAAGCAGATTGTTATGCCGGTAGGGCGTAATACCCTCGGGCGTATCATGAACGTTGTTGGTGAGCCTGTTGACGAAGCTGGACCAGTTACATGTGATAAAGAGTGGAGCATTCACCGCCCAGCACCTGACTTTGTCAGCCAGTCGACCAGTGTTGATTCATTTGAAACTGGGATCAAGGTTATCGATTTACTCGCTCCTTATGCTCGTGGTGGTAAGATAGGCCTGTTCGGTGGTGCCGGTGTTGGTAAAACTGTACTGATCATGGAGTTGATCAATAATATTGCCCAGCAGCATGGTGGTTTTTCAGTATTTGCCGGCGTTGGTGAGCGTACCCGTGAAGGTAACGACCTGTGGGAAGAGATGAAGGAGTCTGGCGTTCTCGATAAGACAGCTCTTGTCTACGGTCAGATGAATGAGCCTCCTGGAGCGCGTGCCCGTGTTGCTCTGTCAGCTTTGACTGTTGCTGAGTATTTCCGTGATGAAGAGGGACAGGACGTTCTGTTCTTCGTGGATAATATGTTCCGCTTTACTCAGGCGGGTTCTGAGGTTTCAGCGCTGTTAGGTCGCATCCCATCAGCGGTAGGTTATCAGCCAACCCTGAGTACTGAGATGGGTGAGCTACAAGAGCGTATCACTACTACATCAAAAGGATCGATTACCTCGGTTCAAGCGATCTACGTTCCTGCTGATGACTTGACTGATCCTGCTCCAGCAACTACCTTTGCTCACTTGGATGCGACGACGGTTCTTTCGCGTCAAATTGCCGAGCTTGGAATCTACCCTGCGGTTGATCCACTTGACTCTTCAAGTCGTATTCTTGATCCCCAAGTTGTTGGTGAAGAACACTACAAGCTTGCCCGTGACGTACAGTTCGTATTGCAGCGGTATAAAGACCTGCAAGATATCATCGCTATTCTCGGTATGGACGAGTTGTCCGAGGAAGATAAGCAGGTAGTTGCCCGTGCCCGTAAAATTCAGCGTTTTCTTTCACAACCGTTCTTTGTTGCGGAGATTTTCACTGGTGCACCGGGTAAATACGTTGAGCTTAAGGACACGATTAAAGGTTTTACTGAGATCCTTGCAGGAAAGCATGATGATCTTCCCGAGCAAGCTTTTTATCTCGTCGGTACCATCGAAGAGGCTGTTGAAAAAGCCAAAACGTTGGCAGCTTAATCGATTGAGTTTGAGGGCGGCAAGAGTCGCCCGCAACCATAAAGGACGTTGCTCATGGCAGATATACTTAAACTGGAGATGGTTACTCCGTACAAGCGGGTACTTACCGAAGATGTTGATGAGATCATTGCTCCCGGCGTTTCAGGTGAGCTTGGTTTTCTTCCCGGTCATACTCCATTGTTGACTACGTTAAAAATTGGTGAATTGACTTACCGTAAAGGGAGTGCAACATTTCACGTGGCTTTGAATTGGGGCTATGTTGAAATTGAGGACGATAAGGTAATTATTCTGGCCGAAACAGCTGAACCTGCGGATGAAATCGATCTTTCACGGGCGAAGGCAGCATTGGGTCGTGCCGAAGAAGCACTTAAGAAGTTAGAGCCTGAAGATAAAGACTTCCGTATTATGGAAGCCGCTCTTGCGCGAGCAATTATTCGGATTCAGGTTGTAGGTAATAAGTGATTCAACTGATTCGTTTATAAAAGATAAAAAAGGCAGCGGAAGCTGCCTTTTTTGTGTTTATCAATCGGTGACCCTTGTTATTGTTGAGTTCCTGTGGCTCTTTTTTCCAGGTTTTCTGTAGCTTTTGGGTCACCTAGGGTGATTAGAATATCACCCTCTTCGAGCATTGATTGCGATGATGGATTGAAGAGCATTTTGTCGGTGTCGATTTTTTTTATCGCTACGATGATGATATCTAATTCCTTGCGTATGCCGGAACTCATCAATGTTTTATTGACTAAATCGGAACCGGGGCGAATGTAGATCTCTTCCATTTGTAATTCAAGGTTTTGATGGGCGGTGGCAATTTCGATAAAATCCATCACTGACGGGCGCAAAATGGCTTGAGCCATCCGGTTGGCACCAATGGTATATGGTGATATTACTTTGCTTGCCCCTGCTCTTAATAACTTCTTTTCCGTAGATTTCTCACCAGAGCGAGCCAGAATAAACAGGTCGGGATTTAATCCCCGTGCTGTCAGGGTGATGTAGACATTGGCTGTGTCCGAGGTGACGGCGGTAATCAGACCATTAGCTTGGGTGATCCCTGCCTCAATGAGGGTGTCATCATCTGTGGCATCTCCTTGCACGAACAACATCCCATCTTCGCTGAGTTTTTTACATAGTAATGAATCATTTTCAACGACAACAAATGGAACGGGTTTTGCCTGAAACTCATGGCAGATAAAGTTACCGATGCGACCGTAACCGCACACAATATAGTGATTTTCCAATTTTGCGATTTGTTGAAGCAACTTTTTTCTCCCCATAAATAGGCGTAATTGCCCTTCGATTATCAATTGAAAAAAGCTACCTGCCGCATAAGCAACAAGTCCAGTACCACAAATAATAATAATGATCGTGAATAATTGGCCAGCGTTTGATAGTTGGTGAACCTCTCGAAATCCTACGGTTGCAAGGGTTATCACGGTCATGTAAAGGGAATCTAGATAAGACCAGTGTTCAATATGACGGTAACCAATGGTGCCCAAAAAGATGATGGTCGTCAATGCCATTAATGAAATAAAAATATTGCGTACTGGATTCATATCACCTCCGTATCATGAAGAATAGCTGTGTCGGTGATAATTGACAAGGGATGTGTCGTAATATTGGGAATATGTGTATTATAGCTGGAGCAAACTGGCGCAAAGTGCAAATTAATTGGTTGATAACCAGAAAAAACGTAACTGCTCAGCGTGATGGGCACGCAATAACCATCCACATTAAGTAACACCGACTGTTTGTAAGTGTTATAAGGATTACGTGCCCAACTTGAAAGGTGCTGAGTAGTTTCAAAAAAAACAATAGGTTGTTATGTATACAGTATACATATATACTCAATAATATATTGTTCAGTGAATGGGCTGTACTACCTATTATACCTATTATAATGGATGCCATCGGTAATATCTACGGGCATTGTTTGCCGGGGTCTGAACAATTACGATATATGGGGAATGTGGACGGCTGAGAAGAATGGTTCGATTGTTCGTTCATGCTATGCTACTAATCAGCCTAGCAGTTATGTTAAATCGAGGAGTTGATGAAGAAGAAACCTATTGAACGACACCAAACACTGCGTGAAAAAATTTTAGAAAATATTAGAGATGCTATTCTTAAAGGAACATTAAAGCCCGGTGAACGCGTTTCAGAGCCAGACTTAGCTGAGCGTTATGGTATTAGTCGTACCCCGATACGCGAAGCATTTCGCCAATTAGAGTCTGAAGGGTACTTAACGGTTGTGCCACGAAAAGGGGCTGTTGTAACATCTCTATCCGAGCGCGACGTTGAGGAATTTTATGCTATAAAAAGCATCCTTGAAGGGTATGCGGCACGCTTGGCAGCTGACAAATTGACCGGAAAAGAAGTAGAGCGCCTGACCGCAATCAACAAGCGCTTGGCTAAATTAGCGGAAGCCGGTGATGTAAAAGCGTTTTTTAGGATTCATAGTGAATTTCATGATTTATTTATTAAAGCTTCGGGTAACCAAAAGTTGTTTGAATTGATTCAGCAGTTACTGACAAAATTTAATCGATTACGGATTGCATCGTTATCGTTACCGGGGCGGATGGAACTTTCTGTCAAGGAACATGAAAAAATCATTGAAGCTTTCAAAAACCATGATGGTATTACTGCCGATGGTCTAGTCCAAAAAAATGCGGCATACGGTGGACAAGTATTGCTTATGAGTATGGCAAGCGATTAATACTGGTATAAATCGTGATGTTTTGATGTATATTATGGCCTGCTGATGCTAATCGGTGGGTCATTTTCTTTTTAGTTGAAGTCATGAGTGAAGATGATTCTGGCGATGCTATCTTTTTTAGTTGTGTTTGTATAGCATCAGGGGTTAAGTAGTTTATCCTGTTACTGGAGGCTGGTTATTATCATAGTCTCTTGATGAGAAAGACCGAGATGATAAAAAAAGCGATTGTGCTCTATAGCGGTGGACTTGATTCTACGACCTGTTTGGCCATGGCCCGAGCCGATGGATTTATCCCCAATGCTTTGAGCTTTAGTTATGGTCAGCGACATAGTGTTGAGATTGACAAAGCGAAGAAATTTGCTCCTCAAATGGGAGCTGATCGACATCTGGTTGTCGATATTGATCTGCGCCAGATTGGTGGCAGTGCCCTGACCGCAGATATAGATGTTCCCAAAAATCGTCCCATTGATGAGGAAATTCCAGTTACTTATGTGCCGGCGCGTAATACTATTTTCCTATCGTATGCTTTGGCTTGGGCCGAAGTGCTTGGTGTGTTTGATATCTATATTGGCGTGAACGCCCTCGATTATTCCGGCTATCCTGATTGTCGCCCTGAATTTATTTCTGCCTTCGAAACCATGGCGAATCTCGCCACAAAAGCCGCTGTTGATGGACGGGGACGTTATCGGATTCATACTCCACTGTTGCATCTTAGCAAGTCCGAAATAATTCTCAAGGGGACACAGCTTGGAGTGGACTATGCTTTTACCCATTCTTGCTATGATCCCGGCGATAATGGTCTTGCTTGTGGGCATTGCGATTCCTGTGTGTTGCGCCTTAAGGGTTTTGTCGAAGCTGGTATGGTTGATCCTGTTGCCTATGTGGAGGGCTGCTGATGGCTAGCACTATCATGCCTGATATGCAACAATCTGCCGATAGCCGTAATATTGCTATCGACAAGGTGGGAGTTAAGGATGTTAGTTGTCCCATTGTTATTCAGGACAAGAACAATATCAGTCAGCATACCGTAGCAAGCATCAATATGTATGTAGAACTGCCCCATCAGTTTAAAGGTACTCATATGAGTCGATTTCTGGAAATACTCAACGAGTATCGTGGTGAGGATTTCACCCGAGATGAGATGGAGGGTATCCTGAGCGAGATGAAGCGTCGTCTTGAATCTAATTGTGCCCATATTGAGCTTACGTTTCCCTATTTTATTGAGAAGCTTGCTCCGGTATCCGGCGCTCGGGGCTTGATGGAATATATGTGCCGGTTTATCGGGACATTAAGGGAGAAAAAAGATTTTGTGCTTGAAGTACAAGTGCCGGTAACCTCATTGTGTCCATGCTCGCGGGAAATCAGTTGCTATGGGGCACATAATCAGCGTAGTTGTATCACCGTGGCTATTCGCACCAATAAAATGGTGTGGATTGAGGATCTAATCAGCTTGATTGAGGGTTGCGGTAGTGCTCCGATCTATTCGCTCCTCAAGCGAGAAGATGAAAAATTTTTGACCGAGCAAGCTTATGAAAATCCGATGTTTGTCGAAGATATCGTCCGCTCAGCAACGGAGGGCTTGAAACAAATAGAGGAGATCGATTGGTTTTGTGTTGAATGTGAAAATTTTGAATCTATCCACAACCACTCGGCCTATGCAACGCTTGAATATCAAAGTAGTTATGGATAATTGAGGAAAAGCTGTGGATAACTTTGTTGTTAAGTTTGAGTTATCCACAGTTGCTATGTGGATTGAACACCATTGTAGCGCTTGACTTGTAGCTGTTGATCAATGACGATCATCCATCGTATATGTTCACCTTTCGGGAGAAATTGCCGTGTTAGATCTGATTTGGAATGCCGGACCAGTGGTGAAACTGGTTTTACTTATTCTCGTTTATTTTTCTGTGGTCTCGTGGACTATTATTTTTTATAAAATTCATATTATTAAGCGGGCGATGCGCGATTCCAATGCCTTTCTTGAAGCATTTTGGAATAAAAAGCGTCTTGATGCTGTGGCTCAAGATCTCAAGCTATATGAATATTCACCAATGACTGCCTTGTTTCGTGAAGGATATCAGGAATTGATAAAGGTGCAGCGACTTCAAAGTGGAGGCGAGGTGCAAAGTTTTACCTCGGGACTTAGCGGAGCCGAAAATGTTGCCCGCGCTCTGCGTCGTGCCAGTACCCAGGAAACCCATCGCCTGGAAAAATATCTGACATTTTTGGCCACTACCGGTTCCACTGCCCCTTTTATTGGTTTGTTCGGGACGGTTTGGGGAATTATGGATTCGTTTCATGGTATTGGGCAGACCGGCAGTGCCTCGTTGGCCGTTGTTGCTCCCGGTATCTCCGAGGCCCTTGTCGCAACAGCCATAGGGTTGGTGGCTGCAATTCCGGCCGTAGTGGCCTATAATCACTTTCTTAATAAGGTCAATATACTTATTGGTGAGATGGATAACTTCAGTCAGGAGTTTTTGAATATTGTTGAACATATGACACGGAGGGGTTAATGGAAGAGGGATCGGGACGACGCCACAGTACCCTGTCGCAGATCAATGTCACCCCATTTGTCGATGTGATGCTGGTGTTGCTGATTATTTTTATGGTGACAGCTCCCATGCTGGAAAAGGGGGTTGATGTCAATCTGCCCGAAGTTAGTCAAGCTCCTAATCTCGATGCGTCCAAGCAATCGCTAATTGTTAGTATTGATAGTAAAGATCGGATCTGCGTAGGTAAACAGCGGGTCGATGATACCGATAAACTGGTGGCTGTGCTGCAGCAGATTTTGCAACAGCGTGAGGATAAACGGGTATATCTCGAAGCCGACAAGGTGGTGACCTACGAAAGTGTTGTGCGCGTGTTAGCGGCAATACGTCGAGCCGGTGTCACGCAGTTGGGCATGGTTGCTCTGGAACCGGAAAAATAGCCGGTAAAGGTCGTTTATGTTGCAGCCCAGTAACACTCCAAATAAAATAAATAGCCGTTTTAGCCACAATAGTACCGGTATTGGTCGGATGTTATTGTTATCCTTTATCCTCCATGTGTTGATATTTGTGGTTTTGGGTGGGTTTGTTGTACCACAGCGTCGTGAAGTAAAAAAAAAGGTTTATTATGTCGATCTGCTCCATAGGCCGGTGGCTAAGCCGCGTGCCGGTCGAACCGATGTACGCGCAGTTAAAAAGAAAAAGAGGTCGAGTTCTAAAAAAAAGGTAGCAAAACCGGCAAAATCCGTTGTCGCAAAAAAAACAACGAAGGCGGCAGTGAAAAAAGCTGTTGTTAAAATAAACACACAGGTAAAAACAGTAGTTCCGGTTAAGAAGGCTGTTGTCAAGGAACCTCCTCCCATAAAGAAAGCACCGATAAAACCAGCGAAGATAATCGAGCCACCACACAAATTTATAAAAAAGGTGGAAACGAATTCTTCAGCAGATCCCATGAATGCGATTGCCCGTATGCGGCGCAACCAACGCATAACCGATTTGAAAAACCAACTTGCCAGCCTTGCCAGTGATCCTCTGATATCTAGCGCTGTTGATGCGCCAGTAGGGGTTGTGGGTGGCAGGGGCACTCAGGCGGGGGTTGATTTCGATGGTTGGATCAAGGCTTATTTATCCGAAATCTGGGCGCTACCGTCCCACTATCTACACCGGGGACTAAAGGCTAAAATGTTGTTGCGTTTTGATCGCCATGGGCGCCTGATTTACCATGAGATGTTGATCCCGTCCGGGGATAGTTTCTTTGATGCCAGTGTAAAACGGGTGGTACGGCAGCTACAACAATTACCGAGTAAGCCGGAAAGGCGAATGGAATTGATTGTGACCTTTGATCCGAAAGAGATGTTGGCGCGATGATTAAGCATATGGGAACGAAGTATATTTTGCTCATTGGTTTGGTTTTATCGGTGTTGCTATTCAGCACTGTGGCTATGACCAAAGAGATAGTGATTACCACCCCCGGTCGGCAAACCATACCGTTGGCACAAACCCGTTTGCTACCGCTGGCAACCACCGACAGAGAACTATCCAAAACGATTTATGGGGTGTTGCGTTCAGACCTCGATCTGAGTGGATTATTTGCATTTGTCGATGAAGCGGCATTTCTCGATGATGCGAAAAAAATTACCCCCAACAGTAGTAACGTCAATTTTTCCCAGTGGCGTCTGCTCGGGGCGCAAATATTGCTTAAGGGAACCTATAAGCTGGAAGGCAGACAGATCGAATTGCAGCTAAGGCTGTTTGATGTGATTTCGCGGCGCTTGTTGGTAGGGCACAATTATCGCGGGCAACGTCATGAAGTGCGGCGTATGGCACACAGTTTTGCCGATCAGGTGTTAAAGGTGCTGACCGGTAAACGCGGCCCATTTAATACCCGCATCGCCTTTATCTCTGATCGCAGCGGCAACAAGGAACTTTATCTGACCGAATCGGATGGCTATGACAGTAAGCGGATTACCAATCATGGTGATTTAGTCCTAAATCCAGATTTTTCACCATTGGGTCACGAGTTGATATTTACCTCTTATCGTCAGGGTAATCCCGATCTGTATCGTAAGGAGATCTATACTGGTCGAGAGGCACGGATATCACACCAAAAAGGGTTGAATATTGCCGGTCGTTATCGGTGCGATGGTAGAGAGGTGGCAGTGACCCTGTCAAAGGATGGCAACGCAGAGCTTTATCTGATTGGCTTGAACGGGAAAGTACACAAGCGCTTGACCCGTGCTTGGGGTATCGATGTTGATCCAACCTGGAATCCTATTGGTGATCAGTTGGCCTTTGTTTCAGATAGACAGGGAAATCCCAATATTTTTATTGTCGAGGTACTAACCGGGCAGGTGCGCCGATTAACCTATGCAGGTAAATACAATGCGACTCCGGCGTGGAGTCCAGACGGTAAGCGGATACTGTTCAGTCGGCTGGAAGGTGGCGTGTTCAACCTGTTCAGCATTCAGTCCGATGGTGGCGATGAACGCCAGTTGACTTTTGGTGCCGGGAGCAAAGAGCATCCGCGTTGGAGTCCAGATGGCCGTTTTGTGGTCTATTCAAACGATATTTCCGGCAAAAAAGCGATCTATGTCATGCGGGCTGATGGCAGTGGTCAACGCAAGATATCCACCATCAATGCAAATTGTAGTCATCCCGCATGGTCGAAAAGCTGGTAGAGTATTGGAGGTTGTCCTCGACTAGCCGATTTAATCGAGAAGGAAAAAATCGCGAGCTTTGAGTTTGTTTTCATCCAATGCATAGTGCGTTGGAGTTGTCCCCGGACAAAACATCTCTATATGGGCTGTAGTGCTATCCTCCGGTGCTAGCAACCCCGTTTCGGGATCGATAGGGTGGAACTCCATGCTGTCGGGGATGTTAAACTGTTTGACGGGAAATTTGGCAATTACATTGCGCATAAATGCTACCCATGCAGGTGCTGCGGCTTTTGAACCTGTTTCGTTTTTACCTAGATAGCGTTCATGATCGTACCCTACCCAAGAAACTGTTACCAATTGAGGAATATAACCGGCAAACCAAGCATCCTTGAGGTTGTTGGTTGTCCCTGTTTTTGCGGCGTTTGGTCTTTTGAGTGCCTTTGCCCGCCATCCCGTTCCTCGTTGAACCACACTTTCAAGCATATTAGTGATCAGACAGGCTGTTTCCTGACTAATAACCCGTTGTCGTTGCAGACGGATCAATTTTTGGTCATCCGCCAGCCCAAAGGGGAAATCGGCCGGATCTACCGATTGTAAAATGCGACCATTACGGTCGGTAATCCGGGTGATGTAGTTTGCTGTGGTTTTAACTCCACCACTGGCAAACACCGAATAGGCAGTAGCCAGTTCCATGGGAGTAATGGCGCCGGAGCCAAGAGCCATGGTCAGGTCGCGATTTAATGGTGATGATATTCCAAGCTTTTTTAAATAACGGGCAGTATAGCCAATGCCGATTTTATTCAATAATTTTATGGTAATGATGTTGCGAGAATGTGTGAGAGCAGTGCGTAGAGAGGTGGGGCCGGAAAATTTATTGCCATAGTTTTTCGGTTTCCATTCCCGTTTTTTTCCCTCTGCCGTTGTTTCTTTAAAGATGAGCGGCGTATCGAGAATAACCGATGCAGCAGTATATCCTTTATCCATGGCTGCCGAATAGATTAGTGGCTTAATAGCCGAACCGGGTAGGCGTTGCGATTGCAGGACGCGGTTAAATTGACTGGTGGCAAAATCGTAACCACCCACCATCGCTTTGACATAGCCGGTGTGTGGATCCATGGCCAGCAAAGCTCCCTGAGCCAGTGGTTGTTGAAACAGATCAACCGTAGGTTGCTGGTCAGCAAGGTTGATCACCTTGACCAATAAGACTGAACCGATGCTCAATTTTGTTCCTCGCCTGCTTTTGTCCTGAATAATTGGCTCTGCTGTGGCTGCTACCACTTGAAACGGCCCCGCCCAAGCTATTTTTTTACGCGTAAGTGTCGTAGTGAATGAGCCGATCTGGATGTTTAAATGGCTGTCGGTTGCTCCCGTTAGAACCGCCTCGACCACCTGTCCAACTTTCAGAGGAGATTTAACCAATTCCTCCTCTTGGGTTTGAATGGCCACAATAGTTTCTTGTTCCGAAAGCTGTCGCACCACGCCGCGATACCCCTGACGCTTGTCGTGATTGTGCAGATTTTGGCGAACGGCTTGTTGCGCCGCCTGCTGCATGGTCAGATTCATGGTGGTGTGAACCTGCAGCCCACTGTTATATAGGCGTTCTTTGCCATACTCCTGTACGAGAGAACGGCGAACCTGCTCAGAAAAATAACCGGTACCAGCTGCTGAGTTGTCACCACGAGGATGGATAGTTAATGCTGCTGCATAGGCGTTTTTCGCCTGGGTATCGTCGATATAGCCGTTGGCAAGCATTCGTCTGAGAACATACAACTGACGATCCTTCGCCCGTTGGTAGTGGCGATAGGGGGAGTAGCGACTGGGTGCCTGAGGTAGCCCGGCGATGATACTACATTCCGCCAGGGTTAGATCTTCGACGTTCTTGTCAAAATAGTTTTCCGATGCCGCCTGAACTCCGTAAGCTCCGTGACCAAGGTAGATTTGGTTCAAGTACAGATAAAGAATTTCACGCTTCGCAAAGCGTTGCTCCATTCGCCAAGCCAGAATGGCCTCCTTAAATTTTCGCGAGAATTTTCGCTCAGGAGTCAGCAATAAACTTTTAGCCACTTGTTGGGTAATGGTACTGCCCCCCTGAACAATACCACCCGCTTTCAGGTTTTTGAGGGCGGCACGAAAGATAGAAACCAGATCGATTCCCTGATGCTCGAAAAAATTGGCATCCTCAGCAGCGACAAATGCCTGAATAAGTTGTTGCGGCATGCGCTCAACCGGAACGACAATCCGCCGCTCGTGGTAAAATTCGGCAATAGTCTGACCATCTTCACTGTAAACACGGGTGATGGTCGGTGGCTGATAATCTTCGAGGGAATCGAACTTGGGCAGGGAACTGGCCACGTAAAAGTAGGCTCCGGCCAGTGCTGATAATGTTACGACAGCGCCAACGATGGTCAGTAATATTAAGTAGCGAAAAATTTTATATATTGTTGTCATGTGGAAGAAGTGTGACCTAAGTAAAATGCTACACTCAACTCCTTATAGAAGAGCGAATCGTAAAGGCGCAATAATCAAACTTTATAGTGCACGAATCCTCTCATACTTTGTAGCACAATGCATCAATTAACGTGTCGGCTAATTTTGCGTTGCGAGGTCATCACGCTGATTAGTTACCTTTAGAATAGTAAATTCTTGTTTTTTGTTTAGTTGTCTGTATACTTATGAACTTGAATCGGAAATGGATCACTGGTTACATTCAATAATAAATTTCGAAGGAGAACTTTAAACATGAAAACATTTAAACTATTAGCACTGTTAGCCCTGACCATTACACTAACGACAGGCTGTGCAAAACCGTTCGCTGATACTGACGATGAAGATGTTTGCGCAACTGTTGATATAAGCGCTGAAGAGGGCGCCGTACCCAGCTTCGATGATGAAGCAGTGACCGAGACAGAGGGAGGAGCTGGGGCAGGTAGCCCAGCGATATCATCTTTTGTGCCAGCAACTGCTCCTGTACTGCAAAACGTGTACTTTGATTTTGACCAACACACCTTGACCGAACAAGCCCGCGCTATTCTTGAAGAAAACGCTCATTATCTGCAAATTAATGCCAATGCCAACATCGTTATTGCAGGACATTGCGATGAGCGTGGATCCGACGAATATAACTTGGCTCTTGGTGAGCGTCGCGCCATCGCCTCAGGTAATTATCTTGCTGCGATGGGAATCTCACCACAACGGATCGGCGTCATCTCCTATGGCGAAGAAAAGCCTGTGGACTCAGCTAGCAATGAAGCTGCTTGGGCCGCAAACCGTCGCGCTGAGTTTACTCCTGGGTTTTAAACGGCAACAATAGCGACAACAATTCCACAGGGCTGTGCATTTATGCGCGGCCCTGTTTGGTTAAGGAGAACATTAATGTTTCGATTACATACTCTAATTGTTAGCTGCGGTCTATTCACTTTACTCACAGGCTGCCTACTCCCCCAGCAACAGGTTCAGTTCCAATCGGACATTCAATCGCTGGATAAACGGTTGCGTACTATAGAGCAGCGTCCGATTCAGCATGCAACGCAGGGCAGCAGCGAGCGTATCAACAATATGGGTCGCCAGCAAGCCAATCTTAAAGCGGAGCTGGACAGTTTACGTGTCGATCTGCAAACACTTTCCGGTCGTTTTGAAGATCAACAATACGCCATGCAACAATTGCGCGACGAACTGACCTTGGGGCAAAACGATCTTAGCTTAAAAGTAGCCAATCTTCAGGCTGAGCCTGCTAACCCAACATCTCCGGTAAAACCCATACCGAACGTTTCCCAACAAAACCACATACCACCGGCAACAACAATCACGACTACCCCTCTGCCTGCGCTAACACCTACGGCACCTACAGTTGATGCCGCTAACTCGCTTTACCGACAGGCTCTACAACTGGTGCAACAAGGCGGCGATTTTGGTCAATCACGCACCCTGTTCAAACAGTTTATGCAACAGTATCCCTCCCATAAATTGGCCATCAATGCCATGTACTGGATTGGGGAAACCTATTATGGCGACAAAAAATACGAAAATGCCATTTTACAATTTCAGGATGTTATACAACAACATGCCGATCACCCCAAGGTGCCTGCGGCTCTCACGAAAC
>JAYEOA010000001.1:26742-28032 GCA_034722515.1 Thermodesulfobacteriota bacterium
AATGCCATGTACTGGATTGGGGAAACCTATTATGGCGACAAAAAATACGAAAATGCCATTTTACAATTTCAGGATGTTATACAACAACATGCCGATCACCCCAAGGTGCCTGCGGCTCTCACGAAACAGGGGTTAGCTTTTTATGCTCTGGGTGACGTTAATAATGCACAGGTGATTCTGCAAAAAGTGATCACCAACTACCCGGAAACTCCCGAGGCCGATAAAGCACAACAACGGTTGAATAGCTGGAAATAAACAGACAATGAAAGTAAACAGCATGCCAGACCAACTGGTTAGAATCATAAGTACTGATGGTGGATTACGCGCCACAGTAGCCAGCACCACCCATTTAGTTACCGAAATATGCCAACGGCAAAATACCGACCCAACGGCTACCGTGGCTCTCGGACGCTTGGTAACAGCGGCGGCTCTGATGGGTAGTTTACTCAAGGGCGATCAACGTGTTGCTCTTAGTATTGAGGGCAACGGCCCATTGAAAAAACTACAAGCCGAATCGGATGCCAGCGGCGCTGTCTGCGGAACCATCAAGATGCCACACTGCAATCTCCCTCCCAAAGATGGTCATTTTGATGTGGCTAACGCCATCGGTAAGGCTGGCTTTCTTCATGTGATCAAGGATTTGGGCTTAAAAGAACCCTATCGTGGCATGGTACAGCTATCTACCAGCGAAATTGCTGAAGATTTGACCCATTACTTTTCAGTTTCAGAACAGACGCCGACCTCTGTCGCTCTTGGCGTTACCCTTGACCAGCAAGCTGGTGTCGCAGCAAGTGGCGGTTTTTTGATTCAAGCGCTACCGGGATGCGACGAAACCGTGTTGGAACAACTGGAAGAGACCTTGAGTCAGCTTCACCCGATCTCAAACCAGTTACTTGATGGTCGCTCCCCCTTTGAGATTATTGATCAGGTAATGACAGGTATTCCATTTAAGGTGCAGACAAGTTATAATCTCAATTTTCGCTGTAATTGCAATAGTCAGCACGTTCTGAATATGCTTAAAACCTTACCGGCGAAGGATCTGACAGAACTTGCTCTCCAAACAAATGACACAGAGATCACTTGCGAATATTGTAAAAATATATACCGTTTTAGCGCGACTGAAATAGCCAATCTATGCCAGTTCGAATTGGACAAACTAACGAGGTGACTTGATATGACAAAACGGAGAAAGTTTGGTGAGGTACTGATTGAAGAGGGCGTTATTGATGCTGCAATGCTGCAACTGGCATTGAAAGAGCAAGCCGCTAGCGGAAAGCGTCTTGGCCAGAT
>JAYEOA010000002.1:0-27795 GCA_034722515.1 Thermodesulfobacteriota bacterium
TAGTTTTGTAACTATCAGCGTGCCTGACTTTAGAAGGTGCTGAATAGTTTTTGTAGTCAGCCATCCCATATGTTTGTGGGATGGCTGCTTTATGTGTTTACCAGGGAAAATGAAATACAATGCGCGGGATAGGTATAGTCGGTAGCACTATTCGTTGTACCTGATTGTGTCGCTTGTGCAGATTCCTATGGTTATGATGGTGACGACGATAATGATCATTATGGCAATGATGGCGATGATTATTGTCAGCGTAGCGATCCCATCTAGCTTGTTGGCGTTTTTGATGTCGCAGTTGACGCTGCGCTATATAATCGCGCCGTTTTTCGTGGTGACGTTTTTTTGCCCATTTTTCTTTTCGTTGTTGTTCGTGATGCCGAGTGCTCCTATAATATTTGGTTGTTGTGTACCTTTTGAATTGTTCACGTTGGTATTTAATTGTTGTATTGTGGTTGATGTATTGTTCATGGTGAGCACGGGCGAATACCGTTGTGGTGGTTAGGCTAAGGAGTAATGCTGTCATCAATAATTTGGTTAATCTCAGGGTGGTTAGTTTCATAATTTCCTCCGTTTGCAATAGGTGAAGGTTGTGTTGCTGCCTGTGATAAAAGCCTAGCCTATGGCGGACGATATTTCATTCGACATCGACGGGAATATCCCTCGATGTCGGGTCGTGGTTTAATGATTACAGTTAGTTGCCGTCGTTGCTTTTGTTTGCCTTGTGCGGCGTTATGTGAAAAAGAGGTTGGTGCGATGATCAGAATTTCTAACAATGTGACGATTGCTGAATATGAAGTGGTCATTAAGGCGGTTCGGGCACAGGGGGCGGGTGGTCAAAATGTCAACAAAGTATCGACGGCGATCACCCTGTTCTTTGATATCCCCCATTCCTCTTTGCCGTCGCAGTATAAAACACGTTTGCTGCAACTGTCGGATCGGCGGATTACCAAACAAGGGGTGGTGGTGATCAAGGCGCAGCAACACCGCAGTCAAGAGATGAACCGGGCGCAGGCGTGTCAGCGCTTACAGCATCTGGTGCAAAGTGTTATGGTGGTACCCAAAAAGCGCACCGTGACGAAACCCAGTCGTTCGGCACGTAAAAAACGGATGGATAGAAAAACATTGCGCGGTCGTACCAAGGTGTTGCGCGGTAAGGTTAGAGATCTGTCGTAATATTTACCGGTGATGGGTCAACTATAGAGGTGCTGAATAGTTTATACGGAATCAGAATGAAGTGAGAACAGAATACCTATGTTGCAATTGAAAAATATTGAAGTTGATTATTCCGGGCGTAAGATTTTTACCGATGTTAATTGGCATATTCGCCCCGGCGCTCGCATTGGTCTGTGTGGTGAAAATGGTGCTGGTAAGTCCACATTGCTCAAATTATTATGCGGACTCATTGTCTCCGACAAGGGTGATGTAATTGTTGCCAAGGGGACAACCTTTGGCTACCTGCCACAAGATGGTTTGCACTATGCGGGCACGAGCCTGTTTGAGGAGGTACGTAGTGCCTGTTCAGATTTGTTATCCATGGCGGCGGAAATAGAGCGATTGGAGGGGGAAATTAGTGTTTGCGCCGATGAAAAGGCACTAAATCGCTACGCTCACCTTCAGGATTTATACAGTCAGCGGGGCGGCTTTACCCTTGATGCCGATATTGCCCGGGTGTTGCATGGTCTTGGTTTTGCTGAGCAGGATTGGGACAAACCCTGTGAACAGTTTTCCGGTGGCTGGCAAATGCGGATTGCCCTAGCGCGGTTGTTGCTGCAGCGTCCTAATTTGTTGTTGCTCGATGAGCCGACCAACCACCTTGATTTGCCGGCGCGTGATTGGCTGGAGAACTATTTGCTTAGCTATCCTTTTGCCGTGGTATTGGTATCGCATGATCGCTATTTTATGGATCAGGTGGTGCAGCATATTGTTGAGGTATGGAATGGCGATCTGACCGAATATCCCGGTAATTATACCTTGTATCTACAAGAGCGGGATCGGCGCGTTGCTGCATTGCGTGCTGCCAAGCAGCGGCAGGATGAAGAGATCGAACGGGTCGAAGCGTTTATCAATCGGTTTCGTTATCAGGCCAATAAGGCCAGTCAGGTGCAAAGCCGTATTCGTCAGGTTGAAAAAATCGTGCGGATAAAGATTCCCCCCCAGCGTAAAAAAATTGCTTTCAATTTTCCTCAACCTTCACGTAGTGGTAAAGATCTGTTAGAACTGAAACAAGCTGGGCAGCGTTACGGTGATAATCAGGTGCTCAGTGATGTGGATTTGACTGTGACCCGTGAAGAAAGGATTGCCTTGATCGGTGCCAACGGTGCCGGTAAATCGACGCTGATGCGGTTGTTGGCCGGCATTGAACAGTCCTGTGATGGTGAGCGCATCGAAGGGCACAATCTTGAATTGGCTTATTTTGCTCAAGATCAGGCGGCAATCCTCAATCAAAAAAATACCGTTCTCGAAGAGATTACCGCTAATTCACCGGTGGCGATGGTGCCATGCTTGCGCAATGTTCTCGGGACATTTTTATTTAGTGGTGATGATGTACATAAACGGGTGTCGGTGCTCTCTGGCGGCGAGCGTAACCGTTTGGCGTTGGCTATTTTGTTGCTGCGCCCAGCTAATTTAATGTTGCTAGATGAGCCGACTAATCATCTCGATTTACAATCGAAGGATGTCCTCTTGCAAGCGTTGCATGGTTATACGGGGACGCTGGTGTTTGTCTCCCATGATCGCTATTTTGTTGATGCCTTGGCGTCGCGGATTATTGATGTCGAGGGGGGGCATATTAGCTCTCATCCCGGGAATTATGCCGATTTTTTACGGGCTAAACAGTCCGATGGTTTAAATCGGCATGGTGAGAACAGGGTAGAATATACCGCTCAGGCTGAGGTTACACATAATGTTGAAGATAAAGAACATCGCAAAAAAGAACATGCTCGCCGTAAAGAAGAGCAGCGTCAGTTGCAAAAATTACGCAGGCAATTGCAACAGCTTGAAGGCGATATTGAGAAAAAGGAACAACAGAATGGTGAGTTGGAAACTCAATTGGCCGACCCAGATTTATATCAGGATCATGAACGATTTAGCGATATATCGAAAAAGCATATTGGGTTGACCGAAAAAATGGAAGAGTTGTATTGCCAGTGGGAACAGTTACAGCAAAAAATTACCGATCTTGAGGGGTGACACAATGCACTTATTACCGCGCGGTAAAATCATTAAAGAACACCTCGATACCTCTCGCTTGAAAATGCCCGCTGCGTTGCTAAAGATGTGCTCTAACCATTTTAGCGGTTATCTCTCGTTTGAAACCGAGGATTCTAGCGGGGTTGTTTGCTATACACAGGGGAAAATTGTCGCCGTTTTATGGCAACAGAACGATGGACGTGGCTGTGGGAAGCGGTTGTGTGGCGAGTTAGCTCTTGAGATGCTGTTCCGTATTGTGCAACGTAATAAGTGTTTTATGGGGATCTATCGCATGGCGGATGATTTTGTCCCCTATGCGCAACACTTTTGTCATGCATCAGTTGAATTGCAGGGGCAACTTGTTGATTTGGTAGCCGTAGAGCGCTTGATAGCCCGTGTGCAGCGGGAAGATTTTAGCGGTTGTCTGCGTCTATATAGTGCTGATCGTGTGGTGTTGATTTTTTATACCGAAGGCAAGGCTCAGGGCTTTTATCTTGATGGCAAAATGGGCTTAGTCACGAATGTTGATGTGAAAAAATCAATTGTTCACGATAAACACTGCTTGGTTGATATTCTGCATACCGATCCTGTGGCGGAGCAGAACTATCTGCGAGCTGGGATCAATCTCGAAAAAACATGGTTGAAGATTTGGCGAGAGTTAAATATGTAAGTTTGTGACTATTCAGCGTGATGGGGATTACCTGCTCAACTTGAGAGGTGCTGAGTAGTTACTTTGTAGGGTTATCATGGCTATTGACCAATAGGTACGAGGATGATTTGGATGCGGCGGTTTTGAGAACGACCCTCGGCGGTTGCATTGTCGGCAACAGGGCGATAGGAACCATAGGCACTAATGGCCAATTTTTCACCGGCGATGCCAACATTGGTCTGTAAAAAACGCACCACTTGTGCCGCACGAGCTGCCGATAGCTCCCAGTTGCTGGGATAGCGTTGTTGTGCATGCTGGCGCATCTTTTGGTTGTCGCTATGTCCTTCGACGCGGATATCCTTATCATTTATATCCTTTAGCACTTCACCTACTTGGCTGATCACATTCTCCCCCGATGACGAGAGAGCAGCGGAGCCGGAAGCAAATAGAATTTTTTCAACCAGATTGACGGTCAAGCGGTTTTTCAGCTTGGTAATGGTCACTTCACCGCGGTGGATTTCATTCTCTAAGCTGGCGACAAGTTTGTTGTAGGTGCTCGACATTTTAGCCATGCGAGCTTTTCGGGCAATACGTTCCTTTTCAAGATTATCTTGCAAAGTGGTTATGGTGCTTAAGCGCTTGTTGCTCACTATTTCTAGCTGTTGATAGCGTTTTTTTTCTCGTCGCTGATCAAGCTCAAGAACGTCCTGTTGTTGTTTGAATTGATTCAGTTGTTGTTGTGCTGCTACACTTTTGGCTGTGTAGATGCTTTCCTGGCGTTCAATGTCCGCTATTGCTTCGATATTTTTCTGCTGTAATGTTTGATTATTGGTTGCGCTGGTGGTTAGTTGTTGCTCCAATGTTTGTTTGCTTGCCTGCAGTTGTGCGATATGTTGGCGCTGGTTGGCCAACTCATTGTTTAGGTTAGCATTTTTGTTTACAGCTTGTTGGTAGGCATCCTTACTGACACAACCGCTGGAAATAAGTAATATGCCTATGCCTAAGGCGGCCATGAGGAGTAGTCGCAAAGATGATTGGTGCTTTAGCGAGCCGATAAACGATTTTTTGGTTGATATTTTGCTAGAGATTCTAGAGGTGATGGACACGGTTTGCTCCTATGGTTGGCATCTTTAGAAGTTTTACTTATCAATCCTCTCTATTTAGCATATTCTACAACAATGTACAGTATTTATGCTCAGGAGACTGCTCGAGTTCCAGTGTTCTTGATTTTTTGTTGTCGGAGTCGAAGCTCCCATGGTATAAAAATAATATTATCAATGTGTTATGGAGAATTATTGTGTTTGAAATCGAGCGTATTATTCAGACTGCTCTGCGGGAAGATATTGGTTCTGGTGACATTACCACCTTGTCAACGGTGCCGTTGGGAACCACGGTACGGGCTGAGTTGGTTGCAAAAGAGGATTTTATCCTGTCGGGGATAGATGTCGCCCGGCGGGTGTTTAGCCAACTTGATGCTGAGGTGGCTTTTGAGGCGCTAAGGGTTGATGGTTGCTCGGTAAAGCGCGGAGAAGTGATCGCCTGGATTAAGGGTGATGCTCATACCTTGCTGCAAGGGGAGCGGGTGGCTCTTAACCTCCTCCAGCGCATGAGCGGTGTTGCTACCCACACCGCAGCGTTTGTCGCTGCCGTTGCCGGTACTGGAGCGGTGATTGTCGATACGCGTAAAACCACGCCCGGTTTGCGGGCATTGGATAAGTACTCAGTGCGCATGGGTGGTGGGCAAAATCATCGCACATCGTTGTACGATGGCGTGTTGATTAAGGAAAATCATATCGCCGCTGCCGGTGGAATTAGCGCTGCCGTTGCCGGGGCGAAACAACGCGCACCGCATACGCTGAAGGTGGAGGTGGAAACCGAAAATATGGATGATGTGCGCGAGGCTCTGGAAGCGGGGGCGGATATTATCATGCTGGATAATATGGATCTCGACACCATGTGCGCTGCAGTTAGCTTAATTGATGGTCGTGCCGTGACCGAAGCATCCGGTGGGGTTAATCTGGATAGCGTAACTGAAATTGCCCAAACCGGTGTTAATCTTATCTCTGTTGGAGCATTAACTCATTCCAGCCGTGCGGTTGATATCTCCATGTTATTTCAATGATGGCGTCGCAAAAAAGTCCGCCCACCTGCGTTGTAAGCGTTTGTTCAAGACTTCGACATACAACATGTATGCCTTCACCCTTGAACAACCACTACGCCTTTGGGGACGAAATTTTTGCTTAGCCATCTTCAATAGAAAAAGAATGTTCTATGGCTGCAACACGATTACGCGATCAAATACTCAGTTTGTTTCTTGAAGCTGAAGATGTGTTCATCTCCGGGGAAGACCTCAGTCAACAATTGGGGGTTAGCCGCGCTGCGATATGGAAACATATCCGTCACTTGCGTCAAACTGGCTATATTATTGAAGCTATTCCATCGCGTGGTTACCACTTAGTTGCACAGCCCGATTTGTTGCTGCCAATGGCTGTGCAGTCGGGGCTAAATAAGCAAGAGATTGGGGCGCGGATTGAGTATTTTAGTGAGACCGATTCAACCAATTTGCGTGCGCAGGAACTTGGTGAGCAGGGAGCCGAACATGGCACTGTCGTTATTGCCGAAGCGCAGAGTGTGGGGCGCGGTCGTATGGGGCGTAGTTGGAGTTCACCCGCCGGAGTTAATCTGTATACCTCAGTGTTACTCCGCCCCCGGTTGTTGCCGGTTCAGGCCGCGCAGCTAACCTTTCTCTCTGCCGTGGCGGTGGCTAGAGCCGTGGAAGCAGTCGCCGATGTCAAGGTCACTGTTAAGTGGCCGAACGATATCCTCCTCGATGGCAAAAAGGTTGCCGGTTTGCTCAACGAACTTAGTGCTGAGATGGAAGGGATCCATTATGCTGTCCTCGGTATTGGGGTTAATTTGAATATGACAGCGGAGCAATTCCCCGACGATTTGCGCTATCCGGCAACCTCATTGTTTATTTATACTGGTCAGTTGGTCAATCGTTTAGTTTTTGCTCAGGAACTATATCGCCAGCTTGATCGTTTGTATCAACTGTTTTGTACTAAGGGGTTTGTCCCCGTTCGACTGGCGTGGGAGTCGTTATTTGATATGCTTGGTAGCCGTGTTGAGGTCGATTGTGGTGGTCAGTTCTTCCGTGGTAGTGTGACCGGTATTGCTGACGATGGTGCATTGCTGTTAGGGTTGGATAGTGGTGGGCAGCAGGAGATATACGCCGGTGATGTCAGACCGGTGTAACCTAGGAGAGTGTGGCATAATGTTACTGGTAGTAGATGTTGGCAATACCAATACAGTTTTAGGTTTATTTGCTGAGAGTACGCTACAGCACAGTTGGCGCATCCGCACCGATTACATGCGTACTGTTGATGAATATGCCATGCTTATCAATGATTTGACCGGTTTTTCTGGCATTCGCTTAAGTGATATTAAGGATGTGATTATCTCCTGTGTGGTGCCACCGCTAGTGGATACGTTGGAGCGTATGAGCCGCAAATATTTTGCCAAGCAAGCGTATGTGGTTGGTTCTGAGATGAAAATGGGGATGGCGATTCATTATGATAATCCTGCTGATGTTGGGGCAGATCGTATCGTCAACGCAGTAGCTGCGTATAAACGCTATCTGCGCAGCCTGATTGTCGTTGATTTTGGTACGGCCACCACCTTTGATTGTATTAGCCCGGAAGGGGCGTATTGTGGTGGCGCTATTGCTCCTGGTTTAGGAATCTCTGCCGATGCGTTGCATGTTCATGCCAGTAAACTGCCCAGGGTCGAGATTTGTAAGCCACCCAAGGTGGTAGCCAAAAACACCGTTAATAGTATGCAATCTGGGTTACTCTATGGTTACGCTGGTTTGGTTGATGGATTGGTACAACGGATGAAATATGAAGTTGGTGGTGATCCACTGGTGGTGGCTACAGGTGGTCTTGCCGAACGGATTGCTCAGGTGTCAGAAACCATCGATGAGGTTGAACCTATGTTGACATTGGAAGGGTTGTTTCTTCTGTATAATTTGAACAAGTGAGTTGTTTGGTATATAAATATTAACCTGAAGGTCTGTTTGTTTATGTACAGTGACTTTGTGACATTCCTCTAACTATTGTAATGAAAGGGGTAACCATGGGAAAGTACGCCACAGCAAATTTGAGAAATATGGGAGTTGTTGCACATGGAGGTGCGGGTAAAACATCGCTCATTGAGGCCATGTTGTTTAACACTGGCGTGACCGATCGTCTTGGCAAGGTCAATGACGGTAGCTCCAGTATGGATTTTGAACCCGAAGAGATTAAACGTCAGATTACCATTAGTTCTAGTTTGAGCAACTGTGAGTGGGAAGATCACAGTCTCCATCTCGTTGATACCCCCGGTTATTCCAATTTTTTACATGATACGCGTAACTGCATGCGCATTTTAGGTGGGGCGGTGATGATCGTTTCCGCCATCTCCGGTGTCAAGGCGCAAACGCAAAAGATCTGGGGCTGGAGTCGGGAATTTGAAGTTCCGATGATCGCCTTTGTCAATAAAATGGATCGTGAACGAGCTGATTTTTTGCGTGCCGTCGATGACATGGAAAAGAGTCTTGGCTGTCGCGCAGTCTTGGTCAATATGCCCATTGGGCAGGAAGACGATTTTAAGGGGGTTATCGATCTGGTGTCGATGAGCGCGAGGATTTTTCAGTTTGACGAAAAAGGCACCTATGAGCAAAGTGAAATTCCCGAAGAGTATCGCGATGAAGCGCAGCGTTTGCGTGGCGTGCTGCTCGAAGCGGTAGCCGATGCCGATGATGCGTTGATGGAAAAATACCTCGAAGAGGATGATCTGTCTCGCGATGAAATTTTGGCAGGGTTGCGAGAAGGTACTTTGACCGGTGTATTTACCCCGGTGCTGTGTGGCAGTGCCACCGCCAATATCGGTGTGCGTCAACTGCTCGACTATGTGGTTCACTGCTTACCGTCGCCGTTGGATAAAGGGGTGCAGATTGGTACCAAGCCCGGTACGGACGAAATTGTTGAGCGTCTCCCGAGTGTGGACGAACCATTTTCAGCTATGGTGTTTAAAACCAATAGTGACCCGTTCACCGGCAAGTTGACCATGTTTCGGGTGTATTCCGGCGCATTGAAGTCGGATTCATCGGTGTATAATTCCAATAAGGATGTAACGGAGCGCATTGGGCAACTTTATAAACTTGTAGGAAAAAAACAGGTCGCAATAGAAGAGGCTGTTGCCGGTGATATTGTTGCTGTGGCGAAAATGAAAGTAACCATAACGGGCGATACCTTGTGTAGTATCGATGATCCGATCAATTTTGAGAGCTTGCTGCAACTGAAGCCGGTGATATCCTTCTCCCTTAAAGCATGCAGTAAAAACGATGAAGATAAAATTTACTCGGGTTTGCAACGCTTGGTTGAGGAAGATCCAACCTTGAAGATTTTGCGTAATGAGCAAACCCACGAGCTTATTTTATCGGGGATGGGGCAGGTGCATATCGAAGTTGCGGTGGAAAAACTCAAGCGCAAATACGGTGTGGCCGTCGAACTAGAACTGCCCAAGGTTCCCTACCGTGAAACCATCAAGGGAGCGGTTAAGTTGCAAAGTAAGTATAAAAAGCAGTCCGGTGGTCGGGGTCAGTACGGTGATGTATGGCTTGAGATTGAGTCGTTAGAATCCGGTGGTGGTTATGAGTTTGTCGATAAAATTGTCGGTGGTGTGGTGCCGCGCCAGTACATTCCTGCGGTAAATAAAGGGATCGAAGAAGCGATGGCTAAGGGTACTCTGGGCGGCTTCCCTGTTGTGGATGTCAAAGTTACCCTGTTTGATGGTTCCCACCATTCGGTGGATTCTTCAGAGATGGCATTTAAAATCGCCGGTTCCATGGGGCTTAAAAAGGGGATGCCGCAGGCCAAGCCGGTGTTGTTAGAACCGATGATGAAGATGGAAATTATCGTGCCGGATGATTATATCGGTGATGTGATCGGTGATATGAATTCGCGGCGGGGCAAGGTACTCGGGGTTGAACCTCAGGCGGGTAGCCAAGCGATTAGCGCCCAAGTGCCCATGGCTGAGGTGCTGCGTTATGCTCCTGAACTACGTTCAATGACCTCGGATCGTGGTTTGTTTACCACCGAATTTTCCCATTATGAAGAAGTTCCTTCCAACCTGACTGCTAAGATTTTAGCTGCCAGTACCGAATAGGATGGCTTAGATTGTCTGAAATACTGCACCATGCACAAGGCGGTGGGCAACTTCAGGTGTCACCTGAAGTTGCCCAGCTTTTTACTAAAGATGCAGATCCTGCCTACCAGTTGAAAGTGGCTCGGGGTAATACCTTGTTATCTGATATTGATCAGGTTCATGCCCTGTTTTTGTTTTGCCTACACGGCAGTGACACGTTAAAAGCAGCCGCTATCACAACATTGCGACAAAGTTCCAATAACGTATTACGACCTATCATAGAAAGCCCGGCGCAACATCCCCGTGTTCTCGATTGTATTGCTCGGGTACGTATCGATAATTTGGGTACGTTGATTTTGTTGCGACGTAATCCCGTTGTTCTTAATGACACTTGGATCTATATTTTTTCCCATTGCAGTTATGAGATTCTCAGCCATTTTTGTGATCAGACCTTTGTGCAAGGATTTCCGCAACAGGTAAGGGCTGCGGTATTAGAAAATAAGCAGGCAACCGCTGAGATGAAACATCTTATTGAGGCGACGCTGGATGATGTTTATGATAAAAAAGATGGTGATGAAGATCCCTGTGCACAGGTGGATGACGAAGATGAATTTTCTGCTGAGTTCTCTGATGAATACGATGAAGCAGAGAATATTAGTAAGCAGAAGATGGTGCTTGAATTTGGAATGGTTGAGAAAGTTAAAATGGCTATGACCGGTGACAAGGAGTGGCGCAATATTCTTGTCAAAGATTCCAATAAAACTGTCAGTGGCGCTGTGTTGAAAAACCCACGTATTACCGAGGGTGAGATCCTGTTTTTAGCCCAGAACCGCAGTAGTAGTGAAGATGTTGTGCGTGAGATTCTCCTTAATCGTGAATGGCTTAAAAATTATGCCATTCGCCACGCTTTGGTACAACATCCTCGTACGCCGCTTACCACGGCGATCCGCTTTTTATCGACAATGAACGAAAAAGATATTCGCGTTATGTCCAAAAGTCGCAATGTCTCATCGGCTATTATTAGTAATTGTCGGCGGATGATTACCGCAAAACAGAGTCGTTGATATAGCAATTACGTACCCAACTGGAGAGGTGTGCTGAATAGTTATAATTACGTATCTATTTCAATTTTTTATTAAAAAAAAGGATGGGAAGTTCATGGGCGAAGCATTACATTTTACTGTCGGTGGTATTTTAGAAGAGATAGCACGACGTTTTCCTACCACCGATGCGTTGGTATATCCGGAAAAAAATATTCGTTACACTTATCAGCAGTTTAATGCCTTGTGTGACCGTGTTGCCAAGGGGTTGTTGGCGATGGGGGTTAAGAAAGGGGATCATCTGTCCATTTGGGCGACTAATGTTCCTGAATGGGTCATTATCCAATTTGCTTCAGCAAAAATTGGTGCGGTGTTGGTCACCGTTAACACCAGTTATAAATCTAGTGAATTAGACTATATTCTTAAACAGTCCGATTCCAAGATGCTGTTTCTGGTCGCTGGGTTTAAGGATACCGACTATGTTGAAACTGCTTATGATGTAGCTGCCCAGCTAAAAAGTAGTGATGCCGGTGCTTTAGATTGTACCGCATTGCCGTGTTTGAAGCATGTAGTCTATATCGGAGAAACTACCCCGCAGGGGATGTCTAACTTTAGTGATATTGAGGCACTCGCCGATCAGGTATCAGATGCCGAACTGGCTGCGGTGAAGGCGACGCTAAGCGAGGACGATGTGATCAATATGCAGTACACCTCGGGAACCACCGGTTTCCCTAAAGGGGTAATGCTTACCCATCATAATATCGTTAATAATGGTTTCAATATCGGCGAGTGTATGCGTTTTACCGAACAGGATCGCCTGTGTATCCCGGTACCGTTTTTTCATTGTTTTGGCTGTGTTCTCGGTGTATTGGCCTGTGTTACTCACGGTTCAACCATGGTGCCGGTGGAAGTCTTTACTCCTGAAGCAGTGCTTAAAACTGTCGCCGATGAAAAATGTACTGCATTGCACGGTGTCCCCACTATGTTTATTGCCGAGTTGGAACATCCCCGTTTCGATCAATATGACTTAACCAGCCTGCGTACCGGAATTATGGCGGGCTCTCCCTGTCCTATCGAAGTGATGAAGCGGGTCATTCGCGATATGCATATAGCCGAGATTACCATCGCCTATGGTCAAACCGAAGCGTCGCCGGTGATTACCCAAACCCGCACCGATGATCCCGTTGAGTTGCGCGTGGCAACTGTTGGTCGTGCGTTGCCCAATGTTGAGGTGAAGATCACCGATATTGAAACGGGTGAAACGCTACCGGCGGGCAAACAGGGGGAACTGTGTACTCGTGGTTACTTGGTAATGAAGGGTTATTACAACCTCCCCGAAGCATCGGCATTAGCTGTAGATAGCGATAATTGGTTACATACCGGTGACTTAGCAGTGATGGATGAAAACGGGTACTGCAAAATTACCGGACGGATTAAAAATATGATTATTCGCGGCGGCGAAAATATCTATCCCCGTGAGATTGAGGAGTTCCTTTATACTCTGCCAGCAGTTTCCGATGTTCAAGTATATGGTGTCCCGGATCGTAAGTTTGGTGAGCAAGCCATGGCGGCGATTAAGGTGAAAGAGGGGGCAACCCTCAGTGTCGAGGATGTGAAGAGTTTTTGTAAAGGTAGAATTGCCAATTACAAAATTCCGCATTATATCAAGTTTGTCGATGAGTACCCCATGACCGCCAGCGGCAAGATTCAGAAATTTAAACTGCGTGAGATGGCGATCAGGGAGTTACAGCTCGAAAAAGCTGATTGATGGAAATAGTTTGTGCGTGCCAACTTGAGAGGTGCTGAGTAGTTACGATGAAATTATGATTGATTGGTCTAGCAATATGCAAGGCGATGAACAGTTGCTGTGGCAGGGACGACCTGCCCCGCGCTGTTTTATTTTTCGCCGCTGGCGGCAGGCGTTGTTTGGCTTGTTGGTGTTGTCTCTTAGTATCTGGTGGCAGGTGGTTGGCTGGGGGTTGATGCAACAAGGGGAATCGGTGGCATGGACGGTGGTGCCGTTACCATTTGTGGCGGTGGGAATCTATTTGTCAGTAGGGCAGTTGCTGGTAGCGCGTCTGGAGTGGGAACGGGTATTTTTTGCCCTGACATCAAGGCAGATATTGGTGCAATGTGGTTTTTTTCGCTCGCGTATTATTTGTATTCCAACCAATGCTCTAAGTTATCAATGTTTATACCCCTTGGGTGAGCAGTTGGGCAATCTGTACCTCGAAGCGGGTACCCGGCGAATCACCCTGTGTTGCATCGAATACCCGCATGAATTGTATCGCTGTTTGGCGGCGATTATTGCAACGGAATCTGGCAACCACAAGGGATTGCCCCTACTTAATGGCACACCTAAATAATGTCTAAACTATTTTACCTTGAAACCTTTGGCTGTCAGATGAACGTGGTGGATTCCGAGTGGATTGTCAATCTGCTCGGGCAGATCGGTTATACCCCTGTGCTTCAACCGCAACAGGCTGACTTGATCATCCTCAATACCTGTTCTGTGCGTGCTAAAGCCGAGCGCAAAGTCTATGGTCATCTGGGACGATTTAAACCGTTAAAGGTGAAGAACCCCAAGCTGATTCTCGCCGTTGGTGGCTGTGTAGCTCAGCAGGAGGGGGAGCAACTGCTGGAGAAGGTTCCCTATCTGAATATTGTCTTCGGTACTCACAATGTTCACAAATTGCCGCAGATGATTCAAGCTGTTGAGGAGCATGGCGGTCGCCAGTGCGAAATCGAGCATTATATTGGCGTAGAACGTCTGGGCCAATTTCCGCAGCGGGGCAAGGACAGTTCTGTCTCCCGCTTTGTTACCATTATGCAGGGTTGTGACAACTTCTGCACTTATTGCGTGGTGCCACATGTGCGCGGACGTGAGGTGAGTCGTTGCAGTGCCGATATTGTGACTGAGGTGCGTAACTTGGTGGATCAAGGGGTGCGTGAAGTGACTCTGCTGGGGCAGAATGTCAACTCATACGGTCAAAAAGGTTCAGGCGATGTGAGTTTTCCTGAATTGCTCGAACGTGTTCATGAAATTGACGGTTTAACTCGGCTGCGCTTTACCTCTTCCCACCCTAAAGATCTTTCCAACGAACTGATACGCTGTTTTTCGACGCTGGACAAGCTGTGCAAACATATGCACTTGGCGGTGCAGAGCGGGTCCAACCACACATTGACGCAGATGAATCGCAGATATAGCCGTGAGCAGTATTTAGATCGGGTGCAACGCTTACAACAGCAGTGTCCCGAAATTCGCATTACCACCGATCTAATTGTCGGCTTCCCCGGCGAAAGTGAAGTTGACTTTTTGCAAACACTGGAATTGCTCGAACAAGTGCGTTTTGCCGACGCTTATTCGTTCCTTTATTCTCCCCGTCCCCAGACCAGGGCACGTAATTTTGCCGACCCTGTCAGTGCCGAGGAAAAGCAGCGCTGGTTCGATCAACTACTTACGGTACAGGCACGGATTAGTGGCGAGATCTGGCAGGGCGATCTCAATCGGGTACAGCAGGTGTTGGTTGAAGGTGCAAGTCGTCGCAGTGATGGTCAGATGTTTGGTCGCAACCAGTGGAATCGTATTATCAACTTTAATGGCGGCGCTGAACTTATCGGTCAGACGGTTTCGGCGCGTATTGATAAAGTTTTTCGCAATTCACATCTCGGAATTGTTGAGACTCCGTAAAACCAAAGGCTTAGCAGCTAAAGTAGCTCCTACATTATTAAAGGATAAGGCATGGAACAGCAGCACTATAATTTTCTCAAAGAATTATCCCGGACACCGAGTCCTTCAGGATTTGAACAACCGGTGCAACGTATCATTCGCCGTGAGCTGGCCGATACAGCCGATAAGATTACCACCGATGTGATGGGCAACGTCATTGCGCAATTAAACGGTAGTGGTGAAAAACTGCCCCGGGTGATGCTGGCCGGACATTGCGACGAAATTGGCTTCATGGTCAAATATATCGATGACAACGGTTTTATCTATTTTGCCCCCATCGGCGGCGTCGATGCTCATTTGGTGCCGGGGCAGCGCGTCAACATCCACGCCGATTCAGGTCCGATTCTCGGTGTGGTGGGAAAAAAGCCAATCCATCTGATGGAGCCTAAAGATCGGGAAACGGTGGTTAAATTTAAGGATCAATTTATCGATATCGGTTGTGCCAGTAGCGACGAGGTGTTGGCGCTGGTGAATATCGGTGATCCCATCACCTTTGTTCCGAGTATAGAGCGCTTACAGGGCGAGCTGGTAACATCGCGTGCTTTTGATGATAAAATGGGGGTGTTTGTGATCACCCGTGTGTTGCAACAGGTGAGCAAGCGCAGTAATGCGCCCGTCGATTTGTTCAGTGTTACCACCGTTCAGGAAGAGGTGGGTTTGCGCGGCGCTTCTTCCAGTGTTTATGGGGTAAACCCCGATGTAGGAATCGCCGTGGATGTTGGTTTTACTAGTGATTTTCCCGGGGTAAATAAAAAAGAGGTCGGCGACCTTGGCGTGGGTAAGGGGCCGATTATCGCCCGTGGTGCCAATATCAATCCGGCGTTGTTTCAGTTATTGATCGATACGGCAAAAGAGGAAAATATTCCCTACCAAGTGGTCGGCATGCCGCGGGCAACAGGCACCGATGCCAACGTGATGCAATTGAGTCGCGGCGGAGTGGCGGCGGCTCTGGTTAGCGTGCCACTGCGCTATATGCATTCGCCCGTTGAGGTGTTGTCGTTGGAAGATTTGGAGCACACTATAGCTTTACTTAGTGCGGTGATTTATAAAATTAACGATATTAAGATGTTTATTCCACAATAAAACGGGGAAATGGATGAACGCACTGGTAGCAGTGCTTGACGCTGCCCCCTTTAAAGCGATAGTATTTCGTTTTTTTCCCTCACCCCCCTGTTTAGTACAAAGGAGATTAAGATGTTGGATCCCGAAATACGGGAAGGGCTCACCTTTGATGATGTTCTTCTTGTCCCTGCGCATTCACTGGTGCTGCCTAAAGATGTTGATTTGTCTACCAATTTGACCGAATCAATTGCGTTAAATATTCCTTTGATGTCAGCAGCGATGGATACCGTTACCGAGTCGCGTTCGGCTATTTGTATGGCGCGTGAAGGTGGGATTGGTGTTATTCATAAAAATATGTCTCCACAAGAACAGGCACTTGAGGTCGATCAGGTTAAAAAATCGGAAAGTGGCATGATTGTCGATCCGATTACGATGCATCCTCAGCAAAAAATATACGAAGCGTTGGCGCTTATGAAGCAGTATCGTATTTCCGGTGTGCCTATCACCAAAAACGGTTTACTGGTAGGGATCTTGACCAACCGCGATTTGCGTTTTGAAACCCAGCTTGACCAGACCCTCGAAAGTGTGATGACCAAGGATAACTTGGTCACGGTGCCTCCCGGTACAACACTCGAAGAAGCGAAATTTCATCTGCATAAGCACCGCATCGAAAAACTGCTGGTGGTGGATGATAATTATATGCTTAAGGGGTTGATGACCATTAAGGATATCGAGAAGGTGCGCAAATATCCGTTGGCCTGTAAGGATGAATATGGTCGTCTGCGTGCTGCTGCTGCCGTTGGTGTCGGTGGCGATTGCAACGAGCGCATCGAATTGCTGGTTAAGGCCGGTGTTGATGCTGTTGTTGTTGATACCGCCCATGGCCATTCGCAAGGGGTGCTAGAGGCGGTGACCGAGATTAAGCGTGCCTATCCTGATCTACAGATGATTGCTGGCAATATTGCTACCGCCGGTGCCGCAGAAGCGTTGATAAAAGCGGGTGTCGATGCGGTTAAGGTGGGTATTGGTCCCGGTTCTATCTGTACAACACGGGTTGTTGCCGGTGTTGGTGTACCACAGATAACGGCTATTTCCGATGTGGCTCAGGTTACCAACGAGGCGGGGATTCCCCTCATCGCTGACGGTGGTATCAAGTATTCTGGTGAGTTGCCCAAGGCGATTACTGCCGGTGCCGATGTGATTATGATCGGTTCGCTGTTTGCCGGTACCGAAGAATCTCCTGGTGAAACAATTCTGTATCAGGGGCGTACCTATAAATCGTATCGTGGTATGGGCAGTTTAGGTGCTATGAAAAAGGGCAGTAAGGATCGCTATTTTCAGGGTGATGTCGATAGTGATGTTAAACTGGTTCCTGAAGGGATTGAGGGTCGGGTGCCGTATAGGGGTACGTTGTCGGCTAATGTTCATCAACTGCTGGGCGGTTTACGCGCTGGCATGGGTTATACCGGTTGTCGTAATCTTAAAGAGCTGCAAACCAAAGCGCAGTTTATGCGTATTACCAATGCCGGATTGCGCGAGTCCCATGTGCATGATGTCAATATTACCCACGAGGCACCGAATTATCGGATTGAGCGGTCTAATTAAGGTTGTATCGCAACGCTTATAATCTCTCATCGACAAAAGCCCGTTAATTGCTACGGGCTTTTGTTCGTTAAAGCAGGATGCTCTCATGTTTTGAAAAAGGGATTAGAAAAGCGAGTATTATTTGTGAAGCAAATTGAGAATCAAACTAAAGGCTTGAAGAAATGAAATTTTCCATCACCACCTTAAGGAGAAATTAATATGTCCGATCTACATAGCGAAAAAATTCTGATTCTCGATTTTGGTTCCCAATATACCCAACTAATTGCTCGGCGGGTGCGTGAAGCTCATGTCTATTGTGAATTGCATCCTTATGACATGGACTTGGACACGATTCGCGATTTTGCCCCCAATGGCATCATCCTTTCCGGCGGTCCTAAATCGGTGTATGACGAGGGAGCTCCGGCGGTGGAAGAGGCGTTATTTGAACTCGGTATCCCCGTATTTGCTATTTGCTATGGTATGCAACTGCTCAATCGCCATTTTGGTGGTCATGTTGTTCCGGCTGGTAAGCGCGAGTATGGCCATGCGGAACTCCTTAGTCAGGGGCAACCCGGGCCATTGTTTGATGGCTTTTTTGTCGAAGGTAAAAGCCCGGTATGGATGAGCCACGGTGATCATATTGAGCATGTTGCCGATGGCTTCGAGGTCATTGCCGCAACCGGTAATGCTCCGGTATGCGCAATTCAAAATGTGGTGCGTAATATGTATGGTGTGCAATTTCATCCCGAAGTGAATCACACCCCGCATGGTGAAACGCTGATCGACAACTTTGTGCGTAACATTTGCGGCTGTAGCGGACAGTGGACGCCGGGGCATATTGTTGAAGATGCCGTGCAACGGATTAAGCGGCAGGTGGGAGACGATCAAGTGATCCTTGGTTTGTCCGGCGGCGTCGATTCCTCTGTCGCCGCCGCACTGATCCACCGCGCCATCGGTGATCAACTGATCTGTGTCTTTGTCGATAACGGCTTGCTACGCCTCAACGAGGGCGATGAGGTGATGAACACTTTTGCCCAGAATCTCGGCGTTAAGGTGATTCGAGTTGATGCCGAACAGCGTTTTCTCGATGGGCTGGCCGGTGTCAGCGATCCCGAAAAGAAACGCAAAATTATTGGCGGACTGTTTGTCGATATATTTGAAGAGGAATCGAATAAACTTACCGAAGCTAAGTGGTTGGCGCAGGGAACCATCTACCCCGATGTAATCGAATCGGCGGGAGGTAAAACCGGCAAAGCACATAATATCAAAAGCCATCATAATGTTGGGGGGTTGCCTGACTACATGAAACTGGATTTGTTGGAGCCGTTACGCGAATTGTTCAAGGACGAAGTGCGAGCCATCGGTGAGGAGATGGGTTTACCGCATCAGATGGTGTGGCGTCACCCATTCCCCGGTCCGGGTCTCGGAGTACGTATCCTCGGTGAGGTTAAAAAAGAGTACGCCGACATCCTGCGTCAGGCCGATGCTATTTACATGGAAGAGCTGTATCGCAGCGGACATTACCAGAAAATCAGTCAGGCGTTTGCCGTGTTCCTGCCGGTGAAAAGTGTCGGTGTTATGGGCGATGGCCGCACCTACGAATATGTGGTTGCCCTGCGAGCTGTCGAAACCAAAGACTTTATGACCGCAGGCTGGTATCCCATGCCCTATGCTGATCTGGCGCACATCAGTAATCGTATTATCAACGAAGTTAAAGGGATCAATCGGGTTACTTACGATATCTCGAGTAAACCGCCGGCGACCATTGAGTGGGAGTAGGTTTTCTGGCACATTTTTGTAAGATATACAGAGTCGGGTTATGTTTTGATAACTCGGCCTGTAAAATCATTGGATAATGCTCCATGATCTCCATCGCACCTAAACTGCCCATCGACTCTATTCTACCAACGTTACGCCAACAGCTGCGTCAGCACAACTGCCTGGTACTTCAGGCGCAGCCCGGTGCCGGTAAAACTACCCGTGTCCCCATTGCATTGCTCGATGAACCATGGTTGGCGGGGCAAAAAATCCTCCTCCTCGAACCACGCCGCTTGGCTGCGATAAGCGCTGCTAAATTTATGAGCCAAATTCTGGGCGAAAAAGTGGGTAATACCATCGGTTATACCATTCGCCATGAACGCTATGTGGGGAAACACACCCGCATTGAGGTGATCACCGAAGGGGTATTGACGCGGCGCCTGCAAACCGATCCTACCTTGGAAGGGGTGGGGTTGATCGTTTTCGATGAGTTTCATGAACGCAACATCCACAGTGATCTGGGATTGGCTTTGAGCCGCGATGTTCAACAGGGGCTGCGTGAGGGGCTTAAATTATTGGTGATGTCTGCCACCTTGGATACCGCTGCTGTGGCTACGTTGCTCGACGATTGTCCGATACTCAATAGTGACGGGCGCAGCTATCCTGTTGAGGTGATCTATCAAGGGGATGATAATACACCGCTAGCGCGTCAGGTGGTGAAGGCTACCAATCGCGGCTTGCGCGAGCAACAGGGCGATATTCTCATTTTTCTCCCCGGTGCGCGGGAGATTCGGGCGTGCCAACGGTTGCTTGGCGATCATTTCGCTGGTGCTAATGTCGAGATTCTGCCCTTGTACGGTGCGCTCCCTTTTGCTCAGCAACAACAAGCATTACGTTCCTCCAAAGGGCGCAAGGTGGTGTTGGCGACCAATATTGCCGAAACCAGTCTCACCATTGACGGGATTGGGGTGGTGATCGATAGTGGTCAGGAGCGGCGGCTGATTTTTGATGCCGCCAGTGGCATGAACGGGCTGATTACCGGGACAATTTCGGTCGCCAGTGCTACCCAGCGTGCCGGGCGTGCCGGACGGGTGCAAGCGGGAACCTGCTACCGCTTGTGGAGCGAAACAGCACAGCAGGGTTTGCAACCTTATAGTATGGCCGAAATTTGCCGTAGCGATCTGGCGAGTTTAGCTTTAGAACTGGCGTTATGGGGTGTTCCCGACGTAGAACAGTTGGCGTGGTTGGATGTGCCGCCCAAGGCCCATTTGAGCGCAGCAACTCGTTTATTGAACCAACTAGGAGCCATAGACAAGCACGGGAGGATAACTCCACTAGGTACGCAAATGGCGAAGTTGCCACTTCATCCACGCTTGGCCGCGATGGTGGTTAGGGCGAAATCGCCGCAAGAACAGATATTAGCATGTGAGTTGGCGGTGATATTGGAGGAACCGGATCTGTTGCCGCCAGTGCGACAGCAGGTGAGTACCCAGAGTGATCTGCTAGACCGTTTGGAGTATTGGCGTCAAGCCCGTCACTCGACCTCGCGGGAGCGTCAGGTGGTTGCTTGTGAACGCAGCTTATCCGCTTTGACCCGGCGTTTGAAACTGTCATCATCGAGTAATGCTGTGGCGGATGAGGAATCCATTGGTCGCCTGTTGTTGGCGGCATTTCCTGACCGTGTCGCCCAGCGGCGTGGCGATAGACGCGATCATTATCAGTTGCGTAGTGGCTCTGGGGCGCGATTGTCCATGCGTTCTCAATTGGGTTCAGCACCGTGGCTGGTGGCCGCTCAGATGGTATTTCAGTCCGGTGGTGAGGCTCTCATCCACTTAGCCTCTGCGTTAGACCGTGAACAGATTTTGGATTATTTTGGCGATCAACTGCCATGGGTTGATGATGTAGCGTGGGATAATGGCCAGCAGCGAGTGATTGGGCGTAAGTGTCGTAAACTGGGTGCGTTGGTGGTGATCCAGCGTCCGCAAGCGGTCGATCCCGAACTGGCTTTACCGTTGATGATTCAACAAATTCAGCGTATGGGTTTGGATAGCCTGCCATGGACGGCGTCCAGCCGCCAATGGTTGCAACGCGCTCGTTTTGTTGCTGCTTACGCTAAGGATGATATTTTACGGGGGGATTGGCCCGAACTGGATGAGGCAGGTTTGCTACAAACATTAGATCAATGGCTGGCTCCGTGGTTGCTTGGTGTTACCAGCTTGGCGGCGCTGAAAAAGATTGATCTACTCGAACCGTTGCACAGCATGTTGAGTTGGGCGCAACAGCAACAATTGGACAAACTGGCTCCGTTACGCGTTCAGGTTCCTAGTGGTTCGCGGGTGGCTATCGATTACAGCGATCCTAATAATCCTGTGCTGGCTGTTAAGCTGCAGGAGTTGTTTGGCTGGCAGACTAGCCCGTGTATTGCAGCCGGGCGAGTGCCGTTGACGATTCATCTCCTATCTCCGGCGCGGCGTCCCCTGCAGGTAACGCGCGATTTGGCTAATTTTTGGGCAACAACCTACCCTGAGGTTAAAAAGGAGATGAAGGGGCGCTATCCCAAACATCCATGGCCCGATGACCCGCTGGTAGCCGTGGCGCAGCGCGGGGTTAAAAAACGTTTAAAGTAAAGGGTAAAATGTGTTTGGGGAATTGAGGATGACGGTTGTATACTGCCCACTTCTCATTCACCCGATTGATATTCAATAAACAAGGAGTTTACGATGGCAACAGCAGAAGCACGTCACATTTTAGTGGCAACCCAAGAGAAATGTGAAGAACTGAAATCTCAGATTGAGGCCGGTACAACCGATTTTGCCGCCTGTGCCAAAAAGTTTTCCCAGTGTCCATCCGGTAAGCAAGGTGGGGGCTTGGGTTCATTCAGCCCCGGTCAAATGGTTAAGGAATTTGATGATGTGGTTTTTAGTGGCGAGGTGGGCAGTGTGCTCGGCCCAGTTAAAACCCAGTTTGGTTACCATTTAATTGAGGTTACCAAACGGTCATAATATTTGAATTTGATGTATGAACAACAACGGCTTCGCTTAGGTATGATCTTTTCGAAGCCGTTATTATTATGTCTATAATTTTGCCTGATGTTGCTCAATGAACTCCCTTATTTTCTCTTCCGACAGCAATATGCCGGATAAAATGTCATCACCAATTTTAAGAGCTGGAATCATACGGATGCCGGCTTTCCAACTACGCATGGCATTGGTAGCTATTGAGATGGTTTCCAGCTCGATGTCTGGCTTATCCTGAAGTACTTTTTCGATCTCGCGAACCGCGAGTATGCACCGTGGTCATATCCCGGTTGTGTAAAATTCAATGTTCATTATTATCTCCTTATAGTTGATGGCGTCGCAAAAACTCACCAACTGCTGCGCCATTACAGAACCAATCGTAATTGTCTCGCTGCTTCGATGTACGTATTAGACGTTGCATGCAACGTCTCTACAGAGACAATCACGCGCCTTGCATTTGGCGCTTTTTGCTTAGCCATCTGATTTTTTACTTTCTGCGAAAGCATTAGTTGATATAAATTCAGTTAAATCTGAATTCAATATATTTTTAAGCTCAAAAAAATTGTCTTCTCTGGTTTCAGTGAACAGGAAACCAAAGACAGGATACTCTTTATAATCAATTTTTCTTAACTCCAATGGTTTTTCAAAATTTGAAATCAATTTCTCATAATCGAATGATGTTATTTTATCAGCAGCTAAGCCAGTTGAATTATCCAGTACAATAATACTAAAGATTTTTCCTTCTTTTTCTTTGAGGATCTCAGGCCAATTTGGCTTTTTTTGTAAGTAATAATAAGTATAAGGGTTAAATCCATATGCCAGAAAAGTTGTATCTGCGGTAGTACACCAACCACCAAATCGCATTGGATTTACTTCTATAGGCAACAAAGTTCCATCGTTATCTCGTCTTAGCTCAATATGGACAGGAAAGTTTTCTACTCCAGCTAACTTGCCGATTTTTTCTGCAAAACCAGTAAATTCGTCAAGATTACTTTCTATTATGTCTTTGGATGATATATAAACCCTGTCACTAACATCAGCATCTGAAGAAAATACGTGCTTAAAGATACTTAGAATAACTGGTTCACCAGCTGAGTTATAATATGCATCAATAGCGAACTCCTCACCATTAATACACTGTTCAATAATAAATGTACTAGTGTTCAACACCTCTTCAGGATATATGTCTTTGATCTGGTCAATTTCAAAAGTGATTAAATCGATTGTACTATTCCATTCTTCAAGGTTTGAAACCTTATGAACTCCCATGCTAAAAAAACCAACAGTTGGCTTAATGATAAATGGTAGTGGCAATTTGTTAAATTGAATATTTTCTAAGTCTTCAACGCGAACTTTTTTGAAGTAGAAGTTTGGAAAGATTGATTTTGTTAGTTCACGAAATTTTAACTTATCTTTAAATAATTCTATTTTTCTAGGAAGGTCACTAAAAGATAAGTGCTTTGATATCCAACCTATTGAATTTTCAGATGTAGTATAAATAACAGGAGAATTTAATTCTTGAGCAATTTCGATAGCTTCCTCTTCACTAACCACTTTTGTCCCAGTACAAAGACCTAACTTTCCCGATATATCTGTACCAACTATAGGAATGGAATTGTCTCTGACCGTTTCTTTAAAAAATTCAGAGATGTATGGTTTATCTACAAAAAACATGATTGCCTGTCCTTCTATAAATCTTGGTGTATGATTTATCCAATTTATGACGTTTCCATTTTAGGGCAATTTAAAAGCAACTCTTTCAATGTCGGTTTTTTGGTGGTTATTTTTTAATATTCTTTAACGGATAAAATAACTACAGCTTCCTGCCCCTACGTATCACATATTGCGGTTCTATTTTCAAAGCATTTTCGACAACCTGACTGAATTTTGCCTTAGTCAGTGAATATGTTGGTTATATTTATCCGTTGTCAATTAATCCGTAGGAGCAATCCCTTGTGGTTGCCCATTGTTGAATTTTTAAAATTCGTATTGGAACTATTCAGCATGCTGAATAGTTACGATTTGCCGTTGGTAGCGGTTGTAATGGGTTTAGTTTGTAACTGTGTCACAATTTCCTTGCTGGCGCTATTCAGCAGTTGCTGCAGGGTGATCACCAATCCTTTGTAGCCGGGTTGGTGTTGTGTGGTTTGGTAGTTGAAACTGTGAGGGCGAGCTGTGTCGCTATTGATCCACCACTGACCGCTAAGCCATACTTGACCATGTTGTGAGCCATGAAAGCGATCTATTATCAATGTGAGTATCGGTGCGCTGCCAAGTTCATCAGTTAGCTGTTGTTGCAAACGGCGCTGTATATAGCGTTCAATCAATCCTGGCAGTGGTGCGCCCCAGCGATGATAGTGGCTGCGGCGGATCTGTTGTTCATCGAGCTGAAGCACCAGTGTTCCACGGGTAAGAAATTGTGCCAGCTCGACCTGTAGCGGGATTGGCGTGGTGGCGAATTCGGCGCTGTTGTCAGGTGGTGGCGAAAGCAGATAATAATGGGTTTGTGGTGGCTTAACTCCGGCACAGCTACACAGCATTAACAATACCATGGTTGGTAGTAACAGTATCTGTTTCATCGGGTAGCCTCCGGTTGTCGGTCGTCAGGGTGTGGATCGGAAAAGATTAGCGTGCTTGGTCTGGTGCTTAGTTGATTCGTCAGTTGCTCGACACTGTGCAGGGTTTGTTGTAGCTGGTCGAGGCTGTGCCCGAGTTGGCGATACACAGGAGAGCCTGCAGAAAAATCGCCTGCCAGACGGTTTAGGCTGAGGCGCAGTTGTTGCAGTGTTTTGTTGAACTCACTTGGCAGTTGCCGGGTTGATTCGCTGGCCAGTATGGTGTCGAGATGGGCTATAGCCTCTGTGGCACGCCCGGCGGTTGAACTGATCTGGCGCATGGTTTGTCCGGTGTCATTAACCGTTTGTTTCAAGGGTAAAGCGTTAAATTTGTCAAGGAGTTGACCAACTTTGCTCTGAATTTGGTCAAAACCACCAGAAATCGTGGGGATCAGTTGATAGTCACCCATGGTTGAGCTTTTGACCGGATCGGGATGGTCGCTAAAATCGAGGGAGACGTATAGGCTGCCGGTGAGCAGGTTGCCGGTTTTTAAACTGGCACGTAGACCGGAATTGATTCCGGTGGCAATTTGTTGTTGCATCTGTTCTACGGTCTGGGGCGAATCATCACCGTTTAGCGCAGCCGGGGTTAGACGGATCAATACTGGCACCGGCACTGGAGCGTCGTTGCTGTTTAGGTAAACACTGTTGTTTGGCATAAAATCAAAGGAGATGCCGACTACGTGGCCGATCTCCAAGCCGCGAAATGTTACCGGTGCTCCCGGCAGCAGCCCACGTACAGAACTGTCGAACAGCAGCAGGTAGTCGGCGCTGTAGGTGAAGCTGACGATATTGATGCTCTGCTGGTCGGGGTAGAGGTTGAACTCGGTGCCGTCCTTAACCTTGGTGCCGGGGACAGTATCGTCGGGTAGAGCAAAGGCGATGCCACCAACCAATAGCGTTTCCAGCGATTCACTGTCGAGGCTCAGCCCTTTTGCATCCATCTTGATCGAGATGCCGCTGGCATTCCAGAAGCGGGTGCTGGTAGTGATGAGGTCATCGTAGGGCGCATCGATAAAGATCGATGAACGCACCAGTCTTTGATCGGTGTCGAATACTGTCTTTTCCACCCGCCCAACTTGAAAACCGCGATAGAGCACCGGCTCGCCGGTGTTAAGCGATGATTCTTCATGACTGATGAGGGTCAAGTGAACGCCGGGTGTATTGACCGGGGTGGGTGGGATGTCATTCAGACCGATAAAATTACGTCGGGGTTGTTCAGCACTGCCGGGTGACAGCTCTATATAGGCACCGCTTAGTAAGGTGCCCAGACCGGAGATTCCCGATGCGCCGATGCGTGGTCGTACCACCCAGAACTGGCTGTCATCGCGCAGCAGGGGAGCGATTTCCTTATTAACCTGAGCCCTGATTAGGACACCGTCAAACTGTGGATTGATCTCGACACTTTTTACCACTCCGACATCGACACTGAGAGCTTTGATGTGAGTTTTTTCCGCCTCAATTCCTTCGGCACTGGCAAACTGGATGGTGATGATGGGCCCGCGATTTTGATAGTTATGGATTATCATCCAGCCACCGAGTAGGAGTGCAACGATGGGGACAATCCACACCATCGAAAAACGTCGTTTTTGACTGATAACAGCTTGATTGTTAGTCACGATTATTTTCCTCCAACTTGTCCCATATCAGGCGCGGGTCAAACGAATCAGCCGCCAATATTGTTATAATCACCACCCCGGAAAAAGCCAGTGCCGCTGGACCGGGGCGGATGGTAAGTATGCCGCCTAGCTGAATCAGGGCAACGAGAATGGCAACGACAAAGACATCGACCATGGACCAGCGCCCGACAAATTCAGTGATACGATATAGTGAGGTGCGTTGGCGCGGCAAGGTCGTTTCGCGGCGCGATACACTCCAACACAGCCACGATAGTGAGACCAGTTTGGCCATGGGAACCATAATGCTGGCGATAAATATTACCAGTGCTACCGGGTAGCTGCCGTGTTCCCACATCATGAGTACACCGTCCATTATGGTGCTGTCGAGGACATTACCAAACTGGTCGGTGTGGGTGATGGGTAGAAGATTGGCGGGCAGGTAGAGTACAGTGGCTGTTATCAATAGCGCCAAGGTGCGTTGTAGGCTGTTGAGGCTGCGTAGATGCAGTGTCGCACCGCAGCGTGGACAGTGATATTTGGCAACGGGTGAGGTGAGAGTGCAAATGTGGCAATGAGCTAACCCTTGTGATGCTGCCGTGTGCCCAACCTGTGCCCTTGGCGCTGGGTGTGGCAGTATGGTGCGCCAAAACTGGTAACGGTCGAGACTGGAAACGGCGATCAAAAAACACAGGGTAAAGGCGATATATGCCCAGAACGAAGAACCGAGGACGATGGTTGCCATACTGGAAATTTTGGTTAAGCTGGCCAGAACACCGAGTATAAATACCTCCACCATACTCCATGGGCTAAGAGTGAAGATGAAACGCGCCCATATACGTTGACCGATAAGCGCCCGACGGCGTAAAAGAATGGGTACGAGAACCAGCAACAGGCTGAGGATAATCAGCGCCGGAACAACAATGATAAAAGCCAGAACAAAAAGACCTAGCTCCTCGCTACCGTTGCGATACAACTCCTGAGCACTTTGTAGCAGGGTCATCACTTGTTCACGGCCATTGGCGCGAAAACTGAGAAAAGGGTAGCTGTTGGCCAAAACTAGAAATATAAGCGCGGCTAAAGCAAAAGCGCTGGAGCGCTCCAGAGCACGGTGAGCGCGACGGGTGAGTAGGTGCCGACAGCGCGGACAAAATGCACGTTGTCCATCACGCAATGCGGGTAGCTCAACAATTAAATCGCAATCTGGGCAGGTAACGGAGTTCATAGTTTGACCATAATTTGGGATTCTGAACAATATCAGATGATGTTGTAAAGTATTTTGTGTAAATATTTTTTTCTAATAACTGATGCCCTCGCAAATTCATTTACACTGAATATCGGCAAAAACACAC
>JAYEOA010000003.1:0-7103 GCA_034722515.1 Thermodesulfobacteriota bacterium
TGTACGAGGCAAATTCGTGGATCAGGCTTATTGTGGGAATCTGATGGCGAGATAATGCCGGTAAAACTGCGCAGGATTCTATGCTGTTTACCAACGCATATTTGAATTTGAAGCGGTTGCTTAGATAAGCAATTATTCCATGCAAAGAGTTTTTGTTCGGCACCATAATTACCGCCGCATCCGCACGACCAAAATCATCAAACAGAGACCCCTCTCCCAACAATAATATCACAACATTGTAATGCTCGGCGAAGTGTTGAACCAAGTTAAGGCTTAATATGGGCGCTCCGGTTCTCGATGCTTCGTGACTAACGATCAAGATTGTGTCACGCTCAGGGGTGAATTCTTCCCCCCCTTGGATCATTGGCAAGGAAAACATGCGTCCTTCGTTGCACCCGGTCGATAAATAATGTGCTACTGGGTCGCCCCCTGCACTAGCAACGTCTGGGTTCAGTAGGAGATAAATATTTTCATCAAAATCGTTAGGTAATCTGTGGCGCTGCCTACCTGTCAATAACCGTTGCACCATTTTTTTTGGTGACATCATCCGTGGTGAAGATAGCAATCCTGTTCTTATTTGCTCCCGACGCTCCCTATGGGCAAGAAAAAGGCGGCTAATAAAACGCAGAGGCTTTGTTATCTGCCAACTTCTGGAATTCAACAATGATGTAATTTCCAGCTTTCGCGCCTCCATCTCTTGATTAAAGCATTTGAGTTGCTGGTCACGCTGCGCAACGACTTGACCAAGATCGGCTATCTCCTCGTCGCGCTGCGCCACAACTCGACCAAGATCCGCTATTTGCTCATCACGCTGCAAAACAGCCAAGTTCAAGGTTCCTATTTGTGTTTCCAGTTTTGGAATTTCCTGCTGATAAATAGAAACTGCTGAGTTCAAGTGCTTAAGTTGCAAACATTCCAACTGTCGCGCACCTAATGCAGCAAAATAATCTTTCACCTGCTGTTGATTGCCGGAACCAGCACCAAACCATGACAAACGGTTCTCTGTTGATGCGTCAAACTGAAGGACACCCAAACCGTTAGAATGGTTAAACTCAAAACATAAGGGATAACGTATCTTAAGTTCTGCCCATAATTGCCACACCCCGAAACCACGTTCATGTACCTCGGTGTCGTGAAACAACACAACCGCTCCCGGAGCCAATTTAGGCAGCCAAGTCTCAAAATCATGTTTAACCGCTTCATAGGTGTGTAAACCATCTATATGCAGAAGGTTAATAGATTTATCTTCAAACAAAGCAACGGCTTCATCAAACGTCATCCGCATTAAACTGGAGAAACGTGCGTAATGCTCTTTATTGTATGTATCAACCAGATAAAAAACATCCTCACTGTAGTGACCAGAATGCTTATCACCTTGCCAGATATCCACAGCAACACACTTTGTGGGTAAATTATTTTCTACAACAGACTGACAGAATGCAAAATAGGAATTGCCTGAATGGGTTCCCAGTTCGACAAAAATCTTTGGTTCTATTTGCTGGGTAAGCCACGCTGCAAAAGGTAAATGTCCAACCCATGCATCCGGTAGCTGCAGTGATTTTGGCATGAATGATGCCGTTTCAAATAAACCGTTGTCCATATAAGGCTTTCAAAAATAGATTCGATTCTTAATCCAAACAGGACGGATCAATTAACAGCCACGGAGACGGGCTGACTATATCACCCCATTACCATCACTTTTTACAATTTCAAAGATATCGTATCCCATTACGCCTTGACGATATAACGATACGTAATTCAAAAGAACTAAACTCCAATATCGAGTCACTTTTGTCTTTCGCTGTTGATTGAAATGGCACATATAGCGATAGAATGCTTCAAACACTGAGCTACCAATACGGTGGATATCAATAATTTTAAACCCGGATTCAAGCAACAACTTTTGCATGCGTTGCACCGAATAGAAGTGATTTCCCTGACGAAACTTAACCTGTGTTGGATCTTCACAGGTAATATCTGCAATAATGGCTTTTGCTCCCGGCTTGAGCACACGATGTTGCTCAGCAACATAGCGATCTAATCTGGGATAATGAAATGTTGACTCAATACAGATAGAAAAATCGAACATTTCATCATCAAAAGGCATCGCCATGGAATCGCCAGAGACAAACTTTATACGGTTTGCACAACCTAGTGCTTGCGCCTTGTTTATGGCGATATTCAATTGACTCGTTGAGATGTCCATAGCAGTCATGTTGACGGGCTGTTGCTGACACAAGCGTATTGAATTACCACCGATACCACACCCAACTTCTAAACCGCAGGCATTTGATTGTATTGGGCACAACTTTTGAGTACAAACATCAAAAAGTTGCTGTTGAGCCTGATACAAGTTAACAGTGCCACTATCCCAACACCCAAAATTGAGTAAACTGGATAATCCTTTATCAGAATCAGCACCGAGTTCATACCAATAATCACGACTCCAATTATAAAAATATTCTATCTTTTCAGTATCTGCATTATTTATCATGAATATACACTCAAGTAATTACGGTATTGTTTGGAATATGAGGAGCTGAAAACAGTTCAGTCATATCATAAAAACGCTGTCGTTCATAAGTTGTATAATTAGGCTCAAGTGCTGAAAACACCGCTTGGGTTAGCGCCACATCTGAAGAAAATTTTACTGGTGATAGCGCATCAAAAAACTCAAGTTCATGTTTTCTCTGAGCCTGATCGTAATGTATTGCGGCAGGAACAATGGTGACATTTGTCATACGAGCCAATTTTGCAGGTCCGGTTTGCACATATAACTGCCGGTCATCAAAGGCGATTTTACTCTCGTTGTAGCTTTGATTATATTCACGCACATCAAAAACAACTCCAAGAGCTGCCGGTTGTTTATTTAGCCACCTAATTACACGAAATGGCGCTTGATCGGAATAAAAACACTGACTTTGATAGTGTGTATTGATTAAACGATGAGCATATTCCCAATATTGCTTATCATTTTCGGACATAACATCAAAATTTCGTCTGGATGCAACAACAGTATATGGCAAATTTAAAACATGCCTAATCACACCACCTATCAAGATCCAACTTCCATGATGTAACATCCCAATGATAACATTAGATTGTTCCATGGCACTTAGAAGTTTTTCCTCCCCCTTTACTGTTACCCGTGCTTTTGTATAACTCGGACTATAACGAGAGATCTCAGCCTTCATAAAATCGACATATTCGCTCTGGGTATATTCATTGCCGAGGGGAGGAGGTGTAGCGGAAAGACAAGAATTCCAGCGGTGTTTCACACAAGAAATAAAGCTATTTTTTTCAAGAAAAATCATGTGTCAGTTATCATCACTATATATATCTACCCTGCCCAGGTGTGAGGCAGCGTTACTACACCAAGTTCAAGGGTACACTGTTTAACCTCTAGTTTAGCCACTGCGTTGGCACTATCGTAAACGTGAATTCCGTTTTCACACATAAGATAAACGTCAAAATGATACATTCCCTTCAACAATGCAAAATCGGGAAAAACCACGGAAACTTCGCCCTGACCAGCGTTACACTCAGGAACATAATGATCGATATGGGTAGCAACACTGGTTACAGTCTGACCGTCTTGGCGCACAACACATATACCGACATTAGGTACAGGACGGGTAGGATCAGAATAGAACTTGACTACCACAGTGACTGAATTTTTACCGCTTTTTACAATCATCGATTGAGCAGCAGCATTATCAATTTTCACATCAACAGATTCTATTCTGAATTTATTATTTACCCTCTCGGCTCTGTTTTCCAGATCATGCTTATTGTCTAGTTTATTGTCTAAAATATCTTCAGCTATTTTTGGCACACTGGTGTAATCATTGTAAGCCATCACCACCTTTGACGGTTCACCAACTACCATCATTTCGCCATCATTTAACCATAAAGCTTTATTGCAAATTGCTTCAACCTGATACAACGCATGGGAACAAAAAAGTATTGTTTTCCCTTTGCTCTTCATCTCCATTATGCGGTCAAATGATTTACGTGAAAACTCACCATCGCCAACCGATAATGCTTCATCAATAACCAGAATATCGGGATCAACACTTATCGCTATCGAAAACGCTAAACGAACATACATCCCACTCGAATATGTCTTTACCGGCTGATCAATAAAGGTTCCAATACCAGAGAACTCTACTATATCATCGAAACGTTGGCTAATCTCATCGTGATTCATTCCGATCACTGCAGCGCTTAGAAATATATTTTCACGACCGGTGAACTCAGGGTTAAATCCTGCACCTAACTCCAACAATGCAGCAACTCTACCATTAACGGTAATTTCACCAGAAGTAGGAGCTAGAGTCCCGCAGATCAGTTGCAACAACGTAGATTTGCCGGCACCATTACATCCAACAATACCTACAACATCACCGGACATAACGTCTAAGCTGACATCGCTTAACGCTTGAAATTCACGAAAATACTGTTTTCGCCCCCCGATAAGCATTTGCAGCAAACGATCACGGGGATTTGAATAAATCTGATAGCACTTATTGAGTTTCTTCAAACTAATCACGGGTTCACAAGACATCAGCAAACCCTTTACGTGTTTTTTGAAACCAAGCATAGCCCAGCCAAGCAACAAAAACTGAACACGTTGTCAATAAAACATGCTCAAACAAACACAATCCTTGACCGAACACAAGTAGGTTACGCACCTGTTCAACAATAAACGTCAGTGGATTTAAATAGATATAGATATGGTAAGATTCCGGTATTGCAGTAAGTGGGTAAAATATTGGGGTTAAAAACATCAATGCGGTAATCACAATACCAATAACTTGGGAAACATCACGCAAATAAACTCCTAGTGAGGCTAAAAACCAGGACAAGCCCATAATAAAAAACAGTAAGGGCAATAAAACCACAGGTAGTAAAAACAACGTTAATGGCGGCAGTCCAAAAACAAACAAGGAAAACAGCAGCCAAACGAAAAGGCCAATAGCTGCATTGAACAGTGCCGAACCCAAAGTGACCCAAGGAAGAATTTCCAATGGAAATACAACTTTTTTAACATAGGTAGCATTGCTGATAATCAAGGCAGGTGCTCTTGATATGCACTCGGCAAACAAATTAAACACCAGCAATCCGGCAAATAGAATCAAGGCGAATTCTGCCTTAGAGCCGCTGCCACCTGTACCCCAACGTGCCTGAAACACCACACTAAATACAAAGGTGTAAACAGCAAGCATGAAAACAGGATTCAAAAATGACCACAGCAGACCAAAAACAGAACCACGGTAACGGGCAATAATTTCATGACGGGCAAGACTCATGATGAGGCGGCGATGCTGCACCACACTTTTAAGCATAGCTTTAGGCGTTATAGAGAATGTAATCATTCGAATAATCAGAAACGAAGCCAATTGCATATTGAAGTTGCACACGCGCTGAGCACAGGGCGTATTGTGCATTGATCTTATTGATCTCTGCTCTGGTTAAGCGCAACTCGGCATCTAGCAAATCGTTAAGTGAAACCACACCCAGTTCAGCTGATTTGGTCGCCAATTGATAGGCTTCTGTCGCTGCGGTTAAGGTATCGACAGCATTTTTGATACGGGCGCGGCTTTCGTTCAATTGCTGATAGCGGGTTTGCACTTCACTGATAATGGCGTGACGCTGACGTGCCTGTAATTGCTGTTGCCGATCTACCGCGATACGCTGCTTGCGCCAAGCGAACAGATTACGCCCACCTTGAAATGGTTTGATACTGATATTAAACGACACACTGTAATAATCGCGATCATCTTCGGGATAGTTCGAATTATCATATTCACGCTGATAATCGGTCCACGATGCGTCTACTTGCGCCTGGGGAAGATTGCGTGCCAGAATCATTTTGGCATCTTGTCGGGCTATCTCAACATTGATTTGAGACATTTTTAACTCTGGTCTTTTAAGAGCCAGATCTAAGCAATCTTCGAGGCTAATGCAGGGCGCAGCAACTTTATCATATAATGTACCGCTGAGCTGCACATCTGATTGTGGTTCGAGCGACAACCATTCGCGTAATTGCGCCGCTGCAATCGCTTGCTCGGAGGTACTACGGATCAATTCATGCCGGGCATTGGACAATTCCACTTCGATTTCAAGTTTATGTAAACGTGGCGCTAATTGTTGTTCCACCCATGCAGTTGCGATTTGTTGTTGTTGCTCCAGCCGCTGTACCGACGCCTGCCACTGCAATGTGCGTTGCTCGGCATGCAACAGTGCATAAAAACTGCTGCGGATTTTTTGTGTCAATTGCTGCTGCACATAACGCAACTCAGCACGGCGATACTGCTCAGATTTTCGAGCACGCTTTAACCCTGCAACACCTGAAAGCCCGGTAAAAATGGGTTGGGTTAAGCGACAACTAAAACTATTGCTATCCTGATCGAGATAATCGGTGTCGCGCTCGCCACTGTTACCGTTACTGAGTTGATTGTAGTTATAACTGGCACTAAGGGTGGGCAGGAATGCACCCCAAGCTTCGTTAATCCCCTCGTTGGCTTCGTCTATAGCTAAATGATAGGCGGTAACTTCGGGGTTGTGGGTCATACCGCGCTTGATGCATTGATCGAGAGTTAATGGGGCTGCCAAGGTGGGGGTTGGAAATGTGCTTATTGCTACTATGGCGATTAGGATGGCAATTATGTATTTATTCAATGTTAAAACCTTTTTATACAGGGATAGGGGCGGATGAACATGGATGCAAGATAGATCAACATCTAAATCTAACCCTTTTAATCTTTTTGTAGAACCTTTAACTGCTAAAGTCAAAATCTAGACCTTATTGCGTTTCAGGTTTCATGTTGCTTAACACTTAACACTTAAAACTTAACACTTAACACTTAAAACTGTTTTTCAGTATCAATTCTCCCGCAGGGCACGGTCAAAGTTCTCTTTTAATGGCTCTAAGGCGTAGTCCAATACTGTACGTGGGTTGGTGCGTATAAACACTGCTGCGGGCATTCCTGCGGTTAGATATAAATTATTTTCGCTTAGTTGTTGTTTATCCAGCTCAACTTGCACTATATACATTGGTTGTTCACCGTAGGGGGTGCGTTGCATGATACGGTCGGCGG
>JAYEOA010000004.1:0-12888 GCA_034722515.1 Thermodesulfobacteriota bacterium
ACTTTATAAACCACGGAGCTTCAATATGAAGTGCCGATTGAAATATAGTATTCATCATTAGAAAAAACTCCGTCTGTAAAATTTAAAGGTTTAACTCTATACTACCCACATGAAATTCAAAAGAGCCCTATTTTTATTGCCCAATGAAAACGCCATCAAATTCAGGAGAAAAGATCATCATGAGCCAGTCCGAAACCCAAAACGGCATTTGTCTGGAACAACACGGCATTACCAACGTCAACAGCGTGAGTCGAAATCTTTGCACTCCCGCCCTCTATGAAGAAATTATTCGCCGCGGCGAAGGTCATCTGTCCCACCAAGGGCCCATCGTAGTCTCCAATAGCGACTACACCGGACGTTCCCCAAATGATCGCTTTATCGTACAAACTGGTAAAAGTGCTGACAACATCTGGTGGGGCAACGTCAACCGCCCCTTCGATTCAGACAAGTTTGATGCGCTGTACAACCGCATGATGGCTTATCTACAAAACCGTGACCTGTTTGTGCAGGACTGTTTTGCCGGAGCCGATAAAGATTACCGTCTGCCAATTCGGGTTATCACCACTAAAGCGTGGCAAAGCCTGTTCGCCCGCAACATGCTGATTAAAGCAACCGACGCCGAACTGGAAGACTTTACCCCTGGCTTTACTGTAATTGCGGTTCCCGATTTTAAGGCGGTACCGGAACTTGACGGCTCCCGCTCCGAAGCTGCCATCATCATCAATTTTGAGCGCAAAGTGGTATTGATTGCTGCCGCAGCCTACGGCGGTGAGATCAAAAAAGGGGTATTCTCTGTTCTCAACTACCTGCTGCCTCAACGTGGTGTCATGCCGATGCACTGTAGCGCTAACGTCGGTTCTGGTGGTGATACGGCAATCTTTTTCGGCCTGTCCGGTACCGGGAAAACAACCTTGTCGGCTGATCCTACCCGTCGCCTCATCGGTGATGACGAGCACGGCTGGACCGATCACGGTGTATTCAACTTTGAGGGTGGCTGCTACGCCAAGGTGATCAACCTCAGCCCCGAAGCAGAGCCCGAGATCTTTAAATGCACCCGCACCTTTGGCACCATCCTCGAAAATGTCGGCATGGATGCCACCACCCGCTTTGTCGATCTCGACGATGCCAGCATTACTGAAAATACCCGGGCAGCCTACCCACTCAAACAAATTCCTAACATTGTTCCCGAGGCGATGTCTGGCAACCCAAAAAACATCATCATGCTTACCGCTGATGCCTTTGGTGTTATGCCCCCAATCTCCAAGATGACCCCAGAGCAGGCGATGTATCACTTTATTTCCGGTTATACCGCTAAGCTGGCCGGTACCGAAAAAGGGGTTACCGAGCCGCAAACGACCTTCTCCTCCTGCTTCGGCTCACCATTCATGCCATTGCACCCATCGGAGTACGGTAAACTGCTCAAGGAGAAAATCCGCAAGCATGAGGTTTCCTGTTGGCTGGTTAACACCGGCTGGAGCGGTGGCCCTTACGGTGTTGGCTCACGGATGAAGATCAAGTACACCCGCGCCATGCTCAATGCTGCCCTCGAAGGAAAATTGGACATCGTGGAGTACAAACAAGATCCGATCTTCGGTCTGCACATCCCCCAGAGCTGCCCCGATGTACCGGCAGAGATTCTGAATCCACGCAACACCTGGGAGGACAAAAACGCCTACGATGCCAAGGCCACGGAACTGGCAAAAGCGTTCCACGAAAACTTCCTGAAGTTTGCCGATGGTGTCACCGATGAGATCCGCGAAGCCGGGCCTCTGGCACGGTAAAACAGAAAAATTTGCCATAGCAACATTAAAAAAGCGGTTGCCCCTAAGGGCAACCGCTTTTTTGTGTTATAGCCAAATGAAAAACATGGTGTAACTATTCAGCACCTCTCAAGTTAGGCACGCAAAACCCTTTAATGCGGCGATCTCCTGTGGCCACAGTTCTGGATCGGTGGTTTCAAGAATCAGCGGGATATCATCAAAACGCGGATCAGCCATGATGTACTTGAAACACTCCCAGCCAATCTCTCCGGCTCCCAATGGTGCATGACGATCAACCTTACTACCATAGAGGGCTTTACTATCATTAAGGTGCATCCCCTTCAAATAGTTGAAACCAACCACAGCATCAAACTGTGAAAAAGTCTGATCACAATCAGCAACACTACGCAGATCGTAACCGGAAACAAAGGTGTGGCAAGTATCCAGACATACCCCAATGCGACTTTTATCCTCGACTTGGGCAATAATTTCTGCCAGATGCTCAAACTTGTAACCGATATTACTCCCTTGACCAGCGGTATTTTCGATCACAGCGGTAACGCCTGCGCTGTGTTGCAAGGCCATATTGATCGACTCAGCAATACGAGCGATACAGTCGGTTTCACTCAACTGTTTCAGGTGGGTTCCCGGATGAAAATTAAGATAGCACAAACCCAACTGCTCACAGCGCTGCATCTCATCGATAAATGCCCGGCGTGATTTTTCCAGCTTCTCCTCCTCGGGATGACCAAGATTGATCAAGTAACTGTCGTGGGGCAAAATCTGCTGCGCAGCAAATTGATGTTGCTGGCAATTGTGTTTAAACTTTTCAATAACCTTAGCTGTCAATGGCGCAGCGTTCCAGCGTTTTTGATTTTTGGTAAACAAGGCAAAAGCTGTAGCACCAATTTTGGCAGCATTTAACGGCGCATTATTCACACCACCGCCAGCACTGACATGCGCTCCAATATATTTCATAATCGATCCCTTTTAATAGCAAGACCGGGGAACACTCCCCAGCACAATGACCACCTTACATCAAAAGACTAATTCAGTCACCTTTTCATCACCCACGCTGACATAAATCCACCTCAGCACAACTGTCCAAAGCAGATGTACACTATTTTAAAATGAACACATTCATACCTTCAACACCAACTGTCAACCGTAACCACCTTTTTTCACAGCACTAATCGGCTTACCGATAAAATCGCAACGTGAATTTCTTTCTTTGTTGCGTGAGAGCCTCCATCTACGTTAACGTGAATCTAATCATGCGTAAAAAGGAGCAAACATTGGACGGTTTTCGTTACACCACCCCATATCAGGTTCGGATAAGCGACATCAATTACGGCAATCATGTAGCCAATTCTGCCGTGTTAAATTTTTTCCAGGACGCCCGCATTCGCTACTTAAATCAGCTCGGTAAATTCAGTGAATTAGACATCGGCGGCTGCGGCATTATTCTCCCCGAAGCAAATGTAAAATATAAGGCGGAGATGTTTCTCGCTGATGAACTGGTAATCGGTGTGCGCATTTCTGCCCAGGGGCGCTCATCGGTCACCATGGAATATCGTATTGAACGTGATGACACCGTCACCGCCGAAGGAACAACAACCCTGATTGCCTTTGATTACAACGCTCGCAAACCGCGCCGGTTACCACAACCGTTTAAAGATGCAATCAACGCATTTGAAAGAGTGTAACAATGCGCTCTCTACTGGACATTTAGCCCCAGTTTGCATAAGCTTAGCCGCATGAATAGCAACGATAAAAAAAACAGCTTCGCCCAAGTAGGGGAGTTCGGTTTAATTGACCGAATCAGGCAACAGGTGCAACACGATAGCAGCGTACCATTGGGGATCGGCGACGACTGCGCCGCTACTGTTATTCCCGAAGGTCACCTGCTACTTACCAGCAAAGACCTACTCATTGAAGATATCCATTTTCGTCGCGACTGGATCGACATGTACAGTCTGGGGCGCAAAAGTGCCGCCGTCAACCTTAGCGATATTGCCGCCATGGGCGGGACAGCTCGGCACCTGTTTCTCGGAGTAGGACTACCGGCAACGCTAACAGGAGATGAGATAGACCAATTTACCACCGGATTTCTCGATGAAACCAGTGCAGCCGGTGCTACCCTGTGTGGCGGTGACACCTGCCGTAGCGGTGGGTCATTACTGATCTCAGTTACGGTGCAAGGCAGTATTGAACCTCAACAGTTAATAACTCGTGATAGCGCACAACAAGGTGACGCCATCTACGTTTCCGGCACCCTCGGCGATAGCGCCCTTGCCCTTGCACAATTACAAGCGGGAAGCACTCCAACCAGCTACCTTATCCAACGCCACCATCAACCGACGCCGCGCCTTAAACTTGGGCAGGCACTGGCTAAACAAGGATTAGTCACAGCTATGATCGATCTATCCGATGGACTATTCTCCGACCTTGGTCACATACTCGAACAATCAAACCTCGGTGCCATAATCGACCAACACCAGATTCCTCTATCCGATGAGGTCAAAAAACATCTCCGGAATTCTAGCAACGATAACAAACTAATCATACACGGCGGAGAAGACTACGAGTTGCTGTTTACCGTGGAGCAACAGCACTGCGCTGCTATCGAAAGGTTATCTCGACAGCTCAACCTGCCACTGTCGCGTATCGGCACCATGTTACCTGCCACCAGCGGTCTTAATTTAATCGACCTCAACGGCAAGCAACAACCGATTCAAGCTACAGGATTTAACCACTTTAATTAACAACATCACGGCCTAAGCCGTTTTTTCTTCCATTGAAAGGAACCGTGCATGCGCACTCTGATTTTTTTGCTCCTGTTTTTATTGACCACCCCCGTCTGGGCCCAAAACAGCAGCGTTTCCCCTGAGCAACTGCTCGAACTTGTCCAACAACGCTTTAACACCAACAACACCGATTACGCAGTTCACAATGTAGAGGCTAATTTCTATCAAAAAGCCCACATAGCCAGCCTCGACCGGACCCAAACGGGTCGCGGAACCATGTCGATGCTGTTCGATCACGGTGATGACAACGTCATCCGCACCCTGTTTCACTGGCATTACACGGTGCCAAGCAAACAACAGGTTATTTCCGATAGCAAAACCCTGTGGGTCTATATGCCAGACAACAATCAGGTGATGGTCTCCGAAGTCAATAACCAAAGCTATTACAGCGAAGACCCACTGCTGTTCTTGCGTAATCTCGGCAAACTCTCCAACCATTTTTCTGTCGTTTGGGGAGTAAAACAGCGCAACAACGAGGGTGACTACTTGCTGCAACTCACTCCACAGCGACCATCGGTCTACATCAAAACATTAACGCTGGCCGTTCCCCAATGGTTAGCCAATGCAACACCAATAGCCGGATTCCCATTGCACCGTGCCACCGTTCTTGACCCCACCGGCAACACCACACAGATTGAGTTTCGCAAAGTAAAAATAAATCAAAATGATAACCGCGAACAATTCACCTTCGCCATCCCCGAAGGGGTTGAAATTGTTCGCCCGTCCGACTTAACGTTAGATTTCAAGTAACACACATTGTAACTACTTAAGCATCTCACAAGTTGGGTACGTAATCCCCATAGCAAGGGTATTTGTCGCCATGGATGGCGACAACAAGCCCCATGGATGGGCTCGTTGTGTCCCTTGATATGGGGATTGCGTACCCATCACGCTGAACAGTTACCACACATTAACTATATGGAGATCATTATGCCCAGTTTTGACATTGTTTCTAAAGTAGATATGCAGGAAGTTGATAATGCGGTCAATCAAACCTGTAAAGAAGTAGATCAGCGTTACGATTTTAAGGGAACCACCAACGAGATCACCCTCAACAAAGACAGCATCACCATTCTGGCAGCCGATGATTACAAACTCCAAGCGATCAGCGATATTTTAAAAGGGAAACTGACACGGCGTAAGGTTTCGGCCAAGTGCCTCGACTTCGGCAAGGTAGAAAATGCTTCCGGCGTTGCAATGCGCCAGCATATCAACCTGATTCAAGGTATTTCAAAGGAAAAAGCCAAAGAGATCATCAAGTTAATCAAGGGGACAAAACTTAAAGTTCAACCACAAATCACCGATGACGAAGTGCGGGTATCAGCTAAAAAGATTGACGATTTGCAAGAGGTGATGCAAATGCTTAAAGGGGCAGACCTTGATGTCGATCTACAATTCATGAACATGCGCTCGTAACACACACATACATACATACACAACCAAAAAAAGCGCCCCTCCATTCATGCAGGGGCGCTTTTGTATAACCAGCTCAGGTTGCTTTTCTTACATCATACCGGGCATGCCGCCCATGCCACCTGGCATTGCTGGCATACCACCACCAGCATCATTATCATCACCCGGTGCATCAGCAATGCACGCTTCGGTGGTCAACATTAGACCGGCAACTGAAGCAGCGTTTTGCAGGGCGCTACGGGTTACTTTAGTCGGATCTAGAATACCGGCTTCGAGCAGATCAGCATACTCCTCTGATGCTACATTCAAACCGAAAGCACCCTTACCATTCTTAACTTCGTTAACCACGATGGAAGCTTCCATGCCTGCATTTGCAACGATCTGGCGCAAAGGCTCTTCTAAGGCGCGTTTAACAATCTGGACACCAAACTGCTGCTCACCTTCGACAGCTAATGTTTCAATAACTGAGATACAGCGCATCAGAGCAACACCGCCACCGGGGACAATACCCTCTTCAACCGCTGCGCGGGTTGCGTGGAGAGCATCTTCAACACGGGCTTTTTTCTCTTTCATTTCGGTTTCGGTGGAAGCGCCAACCTTAACCACAGCAACACCGCCAACCAGCTTAGCCAGACGCTCTTGCAATTTTTCGCGATCATACTCGCTGCTAGTCTCTTCGATCTGAGCACGAATAAGTTTAACCCGACTATCAATAGCCGCTTCATCTCCAACACCATCAATAATAGTGGTATTGTCCTTGTCAACCACAACACGTTTGGCAGTACCTAGCATATCTTCAGTTGCATTCTCCAAGGTAAAACCCATATCCTCGGAGATAACTTGAGCACCGGTAAGGGTAGCAATATCTTCGAGCATCGCCTTACGACGATCACCAAAACCAGGAGCTTTAATAGCAACAATGTTCAGGGTGCCACGCAGCTTGTTAACCACCAATGTAGCCAGCGCTTCGCCATCAACATCCTCAGCGATGATCATCAGCGGCTTACCCATCTTAGCAACCGGCTCAAGAATCGGCAGCAAATCACGCATGTTGGAAATCTTTTTGTCACAGATCAAAATTGCTGGATCTTCCATGACTGTTTCCATACGCTCAGAATCAGAAACAAAGTAAGGGGAGATGTAACCACGATCAAACTGCATCCCTTCAACGGTCTCAAGGGAGGTATCCATTGACTTGGCTTCCTCAACAGTGATGACACCTTCTTTACCAACTTTATCCATCGCCTCGGCGATAATATTACCAATAGTGTCGTCGCTGTTAGCTGAAATAGTACCAACCTGAGCAATCTCTTTGTGATCTTGAATCGGCTTGGACATCTCGGTCAATGCGGCAACAGACGCTGTAATCGCCTTGTCAACACCACGCTTGATTTCCATGGGATTATGACCGGCTGTTACCAGTTTTACACCCTCACGGTAGATCGCCTGAGCGAGAACCGTTGCTGTAGTAGTTCCGTCACCGGCGACATCTGAAGTTTTAGAAGCGACCTCTTTCACCAGTTGAGCGCCCATATTTTCGAACTTATCTTCCAGTTCTATCTCACGGGCAACAGTAACACCGTCTTTGGTGATCAATGGTGCGCCAAACGATTTGTCGATAACAACATTACGACCCTTGGGACCCAGAGTAACCTTAACCGTATCAGCAAGCATATTGACACCGACCAGAATACTGGCACGAGCATTTTCAGAAAATTTGATCTCTTTTGCAGCCATTCGTTGAAACTCCTATAAATTAAAAGTTAATTCACTATCAAAGTTAAAAAAGACTATTTCTCGATCACACCGAGAATATCATCTTCACGCATCATCATATACGCCTTGCCTTCAACCTTAATTTCGCTACCGGCATATTTGCCAAACATTACCCGGTCGCCTTCTTTGACGTCCATACCCAGAACATTACCATCAGCGGTTACCTTGCCTTTACCTACAGCGATAACCACACCTTCTTGAGGCTTCTCCTTCGAAGCAGTATCAGGGATGATGATACCACCGGCAGTAGTTGTTTCTTCTTCAACGCACTCAATAATGAGGCGATCTTGCAGAGGTCTGATATTCATTCTCTATCTCCTTTAGATAAACAAATGGGGGATAATGGACACTTCGATAATTGATTAGCACTCAAAGAGTAGGAGTGCTAACAACAGGGGTAATATAATCAGTGCAGTCAGAAAGTCAAGGGTTAACTCCGGAAAAAAATACTCAGGGGATTACCCCATACCACGGCAACCAAACCGACAAGCGCTTGACAGCGTATTTCACCCATGCTAAACCACAAAAACTATCTTAGAAATAGATGCTATTTCACCCACTTGCACCACAAAACAACAGTAACTATAGCTTCATTCCCGTTTCTATGGGGCTATCCTAAAAGGGATATTATGGCAAAAAAACTCTACATTCCCGGCCCGGTTGAAGTCAGCGCCGATGTATTTGCAGCCATGTCCGCGCCGATGATCGGGCATCGCATGCCCGAGTACGCCGAATTGCACGCCAGCGTAACCGGCCAGCTACAAACCCTGCTCAACACCAAGAATCCGGTGTTCCTCGTCACCTCCAGCGCCTTCGGCATAATGGAAGGTGCAGTACGCAATTTGGTACAAAAACGCTGCGCCAACTTCGGCAACGGTGCCTTCAGTACCAAGTGGCACGACGTGACCAAGCGCTGCGGCATAAAAGCCGATCTATTCAGTGCCGAATGGGGACAGCCCATCACCGCCGCGATGGTTGATAACGCCTTGGCCAGCGGTGATTACGACGCCATGACCATGGTGCATAACGAAACCTCCACCGGCGTCATGTCACCCCTGGCAGAGATAGCCGAAGTAATGAAAAAATACCCCTACGTCTCCTTCATCGTCGATACTGTCTCCTCCATGACCGCCGTACCCATCGACGTTGACGCTCTGGGGATAGACATCTGTCTGGCCGGGGTGCAAAAAGCATTCGGTCTGCCACCAGGACTAGCGGTATGTGCCACCTCACGCCCAGCGCTGAATAAAGCCAAAGCAACGCCGAACCGGGGCTACTATTTCGACTTTGAGGAGTTCGAAAAAAACGATCTCAAGCACAATACTCCCAGCACCCCATGTATCAGTCTAATCTATGGTCTGGACGCCCAATTAAAGAAGATGTTTGTTGAAGGGTTGAACAACCGCTACCAGCGCCATGCCAAGATGGCCGAAACAACCCGCAACTGGATGTTACAGCAGGGGTTCGGTCTGTTTGCCGCCGAAGGCTGCCGCTCCAATACCCTGACCAGCGGTTGCAACGATGGGCGTACCGATCTGGAACAGTTGAAAAAATTGGCCGGTGAGCGTGGCTACGCCATGGACAACGGCTACGGTAAAATCAAGAACAAGACCTTCCGCATCCCCCACATGGCGGATATGACTATGGCTGATTTGCAGGAATTTTTTACCCTGCTAGAAGAGTTGCTGCCGCAGGTGCGTAGCTGATTCTGAGGCAAGATTTATCAATCGCCCCCCCCATGACAATACTGCTTTTTGATTCCTTTTAGCATTGCCCCCCCAATAAGTGGGGGGGGGTAAGTTGTCTGAATTGTCTGGGGTATTATCAGTGACCTTCATCCTCCCTCCTCAACACGATAGGTGTCACTTTTGCCACCTTCTTTCAAAAGAGCCACCAGATTCCTTATCGATATCATAACCTTTTGCTCCGAGTGGTTAGTGTGCGCAAGGCGAGAAACAGCAACAGACAGATGCCGACCAACCAGACCGAAATCGGCTGGGAATATTTCAGCCCGTACGACTCAAAGCGCTCAAAAATCATGACTGGAGCGATCATCGGATGATAAGCAACAATTACCACAGCACCAAATTCACTGATAGCGCGAGCGCTGGCCATAATTATTCCGGCCAGCATACTGCGCCAAGCCAGTGGAAAAGTGATATGGAAAAAGGTGTGGAGCATCGAGGCACCAAGACTGCGCGAAACGTTTTCCAGCCGCTGCGGAACGCTCTTGAAGCCCTCTTTGGCGGCCTTGATATAAAAAGGGATGGCGACAAAGGTCATTACGGTAATAATACCGGTTACGCTGCCCATAATCCGGACTCCAACCTCTGCCAGCATCTGACCGAACCAGTGATTACGCCCAGTCACGCTGAGAATAGCGATCCCGACCACTGGGTGAGGAATAACGATAGGAAGATCGATAATCCCCTCGATCAGATATTTGCCACGAAACGAGTAACGAGCCAGCAGATACGCCAGGGGTGTTCCGAACACAAAAGAGAGCAGAGCTGCCGCTGACGCAGCGAACAAACTCAATCGGATCGAGGCCAAAACTTCTTTATCGGCAATCGCCTGTTGGAGCATGTCCAGTGACGGAGCACTGAGCAGTTGCACCAACGGTAGCAGGATAAAGACCATCACCATAATAGTGCTGGCTATCATGCTCCAGAAAAATAACCCCCTGCGTATCACACCACCTCCTTTAATCCTGCACCGTCAACAGTGGTTGCAACCCAGAGGGCAGCAACTGCAGCATGGCTGTGGACGAAACGCGTGCGGGGATAAAAGGGGGCTGACCAAGCTCGCTGAGAATCTTCAGACCACCTTCTTTGTCAAGCATGAAACACAGAAAAGCACTGGCGGCCTCAGGATTCGGGGCGTTTTTAAGCAGAGCTATACCGTAGGTGATCGATTTGCCCTGCATAGTAAAGGTCGAACCGGGAGTTTTTCCACTCACCTCAACCTTTGCTGCAGCATACTGCCCATCAAATAGGTAATTGCCCAAATTGATCTCCTGTGGCAGTTGCAGATATTTAAGTCCGTGCTGCACCGCTACCGAGCGATATTCCCAGGCATAATCCATGTTGCCGCTTTGTAGCAATGAAACCAACTCCACCGCCTTGGGGCGCACATTCTGCAGTGGCCGGTTGGCTACCACCTTGGCATACAAATTCGGCTGTTTATAATAACGCTCCGCCAGTTGCAACACCATCAGCGCACGGTAACCACAGGGGTCTAGATCTGGCTCTGAATGACCCCAGACCACCTCCGGCTGCTGCAAGATATCCATCCAGTTATCAGCCGAAATGCTGTCGGCATAGCGACTATCCTCGGTGTAACACAACACCATCTGGTTCGAAGCAAAACGGATATTGTTGTCGGTGTAGAGCGGACGCAGCAACTTATCGATCACCCTGTAATCCGCTGAGGCCATGATATCGCATGGTTTGCCGAGCTCGCTGATCTTGCGAGCAGCTTTTTGGCTACCGGACGATTCACGCTGAATATCAACCGCTGGGTAACGAGCCTCAAAAGCCTTCTCGATCTCAGCCAGTGGTAGCGCAAGGCTACCAGCATGAAAAATCGTCACTTTCCCGGCAACGCCAGCGTGTAAAGATGTCGTACAGAATAAGATGAAAATCGTGCAACCAAGTAACAGATAATTGTTCAGCTTCATCGTTAACTTCTCCTTACAACGTATTTTTCACGTCGAATAATTTACTTTAAACTGGGACAGATTAGCCATCGTCCTAAAATTTATAGGCGATTTTTGAGTTCACCACATACAGGTCAGTATCAGATCTGGCGTTGTTATCACTTTCGTAATAATCCATAGCATCAGCGGCGAACAGATAACCCGCCTCGATGGCGACTTCGAGATGATTAAATAGTTTATAAGTGGCGAAGCAATCTAACTCGATGCCAATTTTGTCGTCACTGAACTGATCGTACTCCACATCTTCAGCCGTCATCAAATACAACGCGGCGGCACCGACCCGAAGTTTATCGCTAACACTCTGCTCATAGCCAATCCGATTCAGGATCAGCCCTTTATCCTGAAGGTAAGGTACCGCCGAAAAATAGGTATCCTCGACAAAGCCTTCAAACAGCACCACCGACGACATGCTGGCCTTAGTATCGCAGTCTATCGCAATAAAAGCGTCAAGATCGCGGTCAGTGCTGTCATCATCGCCAGAAGCATACCAGAACGTATAGGTCAGCTTGCTGTTGCCAAATTTGCTCCCAACATCTAAGTGCAAAAAATAGCCACCAAAATCTTTTTCTTCAGCTAATTTTCCGCTCTGTACCATGAGATCCCAGTTGACAAACAGACGATTACTTTTCATCCCTCCATCAACACCGAAGGTATAGAGATCAAGGTCGTAACCCGTCATTTTTTTCAGATAATTGCCAGCAATGGCAGGAACGGTATCTCCGGCAGCGTTCATTGTGGCGATGTCGTGATCGGTCAAACCATCACTAGTCAGCCAGACCGCAAAAAGACCGATTTTGCTTGCCCCTGCTGGTTTTAAATCATAGCGCAGTAAAAACGCATCTAAATCGTGAGAAGCACTAGCGTCTGAAATCTCCTCATAGCCACGATACCAAGCAGTTTCAAAGGCCCCGACTCTGTACCTGATCCCGGTAGCCGTCTCCTGCCAGAAAAATTTATTTATTTTCACCGGCTGCAATCCCAGCCGCAACTGACCATAATCTGTATTGAGTTCAGTATAAGCCCACCGTGTCTCCACATTGATGCCATCACCAGAGAAACTTCCACCGTTTTTTTCCCCACCAAAATGGATGTTCCCTACTTCCAGAGCATAAACCCCTTTTACCGCACCGCTATCTGATGAAATTTCAGTCCACAGGCGATATTTAAGCAGGGCAAATGAATCATTGGTCGTGTCATCGGCAATGGTAGCGCTGCGGTGCGTCTTATAACCAAAGTCACCAGCAAAAAATTGCGCTTGATTAGAATACAAGCGAAAGGAATGGGTAAAATCACCATGCAAAGTGAAGTCAGCTGCTTGGGTCACGACGGGATAACCACAGATGATGATTAGCAGAACAAGAAAACGCCCTGCGCAGGATATTGCGTTGAATATTTTTGACATGAAACACCCTTT
>JAYEOA010000004.1:12988-26869 GCA_034722515.1 Thermodesulfobacteriota bacterium
CCTTGGCTAGCGCAGCAACTTAAACTACACCAATAATTACATTCGAAGCCTCAATCACCGCACAGGCTTCGTCACCTGCGCATAAATCAAGATGGTCGACACCGGCTGCACTCACCGTTGCAGATAGTGTGTCGCCATCACCGATATCTATTGTCACTTCACCCATAATGTCATTACTGCGAGCACCAATAATTCGGCCATGTATTACGTTTCTGGAACTCAGCAGGACATCGCCTAGCCCGCTACTGATCATGACCGAGGATGCCTTGATCACCGCATAGACCCCTTCACCAACGGTCAAACCGAGTTCATCGAGACTACCTCGGGTAATCACCGAATGAATCTGCTGCCCAGATTTTAAACTCAAACAGATCTCAGCAAGCAGTTCATCCGCCTTGATATGACAAATCGTTCCATATAAAATATTCTTAGCGCTGATGCGCATGGACAGTCGGCGCAGAAGTTTAAACAGGCGGTCACTATCCTCCGCTTTCTCCTCAAGGGCATGCAATGCTTTGCCGTGCTCTGCTTCGATAGTACGGAACAGATAAATCAGGCGTTTCCCTTCCTCGGTGACAATCGTTCCACCACCGCTACGCCCGCCAGCCACGTTCACTGTCAACGCCTTTTCCGCCAGATTATTCATGCTGTTCACTGCGGCCCATGCACCCTTGTAACTCAGGCCAACAGCCTTGGCAGCCTGAGCAATCGAGCCCTTTTCGTCGATCACTTCAAGTAGCTCAATACGGCGTTGCTGCAGAAACTCTTGCCGGTTTTTATTCAACCACAGCGGGGCGCAAAACATGTCGAACGCTGGCTTTTCATTAGGCATCTGTCTCATTCCAATCTTTCGTTATGTAACACATGACATAACGGTTGGCAAAAAAACACCAGTGGATCTGCTAGCGGCAGGAAGCAAGTTGACATTTGCCTTGTTGCAATGAATGATCCAACTTTCAGGCTACTCTTAACAAACCGCCTTCCGCACAGATTATCAAGGGGCAATTTAGAATACTCCAAACAAAGAGACACAGACAAACCAATTCACACCGGTTCCAACCCGGCAAATTTGAGCAACAACTTCTTCGGACCAAAGCGGTTGAAATAGACGATCACCTTTTGCTTATCGCCATCCCCTTCTATTCGGCGCACGGTGCCAACACCGAAGCGATTATGCCGTACGCGACTGCCAATGCGTAGCCCTTCTTCTTGCGGTGCGACCACCTCGACATCAATCACTGCATGGTCAGAAACATTATCAGAAACTCTATGGCTCTTCGGATTAGGAGCCATCGTGTAACATTCTTTAGCCTTGCCAACATCTCCCCCCTCAACCTTCGTGGGTGGCGCTGCGGCAACAGGAACTTGCTCAAACAGTGAAGCCAGATTATGGGTCGATGTACTGTGTAGCGGTTGCTGCTCCACCTTAGCCAACAAACCGGCAGGAACCTCGCCGATAAAACGACTCGGCGGGTTGTATTGATAGCTACCGTACACCCGGCGCCGACGCGCATGGGTGAGGTACAACTTTTCCATCGCTCGCGTCATCCCCACATAACACAGCCGTCGTTCCTCTTCGAGCTGCTCACCACCATCGCTAGCGCGTGACGAGGGGAAGATACCATCCTCCATGCCGGTCATAAATACCACCGGAAACTCAAGCCCTTTAGCAGCGTGGAGGGTCATCAGTGTCACCCGGTCGAGGCTGGCATCGTAAGCATCAAGATCGGTGACCAAAGCGATCTGCTCCAGATAATCCTGCAAGGTCAATTCGCGCCCCCGATGCTCCTCCATCCCCGCCAGCAACTGGTCGAGGTTGTTGAGACGATCCTTGCCTTCCTGGGTGTTCTCCCCTTTAAGCATCTGGGCATAGCCGGTTTCTTCGATCAGCTCCGCCGTCAATTGCGGATAAGGGATCCGCTCTAAGCGTCGGTTAAAATCGTCCATCATGGCAACAAAAGCCGCCACTTTTTTCGCTGTAGCTCCCCTGAGGACTCCGCGCTCAATGGCTAGGCTACAAGCGGGATAGAACCCACCCGCTTCCTGATCGAGTTGAGCAATCTTGGCAATGGTGGTGGCACCGATACCGCGCCGAGGGATATTGATAATCCGTTGCGCCGAAATGGTATCGGCGGGGTTGGTTAACACCCGCAGATAAGCGAGGATATCCTTGACCTCCATGCGGGTAAAAAAGCGCATGCCGCCAAACATCACATAGGGAATACGTTCACCAACCAGCGCCTCCTCCAACACCCGCGATTGGGCGTTAGTACGATAGAGCAGGGCGATATCACGCAGATGGCGTCCCGATTGACGCAATGATTTCAGCTCGGCAACCACGTAGCGTGCTTCGTCCAAATCATCGGGCAAAGCTTCTAGGGTGATAGGTTCGCCACCGGGGTTCTCGGTCCACAGTGTCTTCCCTTTACGCCCGACATTATGCGCCACCACGGTTCCCGCTGCTTCCAAAATAGTGCCGGTGGAGCGGTAATTCTGCTCTAAGCGAATGGTGGTACATCCGGGATAATCGCGCTCGAAACCTAGGATATTGCCCACCTCGGCACCACGCCAGCGGTAAATAGACTGATCATCGTCACCCACCACACACAGATTGCCATGGACGGAAGCCAACTGCTGCACCAGACGATATTGCACCAGATTGGTGTCCTGAAACTCATCCACCAGCAAATACAAAAAACGCCCAGCGTAGCGCTGCAACACCACGGGATGTTCATCAAACAGTTTTACGCAATAGAGCAGCAAATCGCCAAAATCGAGGGCATTCGCTCGCTGTAAACACTCCTGATACATGGCATACACTTGAGCAATGAGCATATCTTTAGAGCTTTCCTGCACTACATCGGCGGGAAGCTGACCACGATTCTTGGCGGCATCAATCGCGGCGGCGGCGGCACGTGCCTTGAGCTTTTTGTCGGAGATATCCAGATCTTTGAGGATGTTTTTCAACATCCGCTGCTGATCCTGATCGTCATAAATGGTAAAAGAGGTTTGAAAACCCAGAGCGGTAATTTCGCGGCGCAAGATGCGCACACAGGTGGAATGGAATGTGGATACCCATGGGGTATCCTGATCGGTCAGTTGGCTCTCTATGCGCTCCTTCATCTCGGATGCAGCTTTATTGGTAAATGTCACCGCCAGAATCCGCCACGCCGGAACTCCGAGTTCCCGGATCAAGTGGATCACCCGCCCGGTGAGGGTACTGGTTTTGCCGGAACCGGCACCGGCCAAAATCAGCAGCGGCCCTTCAGCATGATGCACCGCTGCCAACTGGTGCGGATTAAGATTCAGAACCGGACTACTCATCACCATCCTCCAGAGAACGCGCCATCAGCGCTTTATTGTAAGCCGACACCATATCGCGGCGCGATATGATCCCAATCAATTTCTTGTGATTATCTTTGGCAACCACCGGCAACTGCTCAATATTACGGTAGCCGATGGTGCGCATAGCTCGATCCAGATTTTCATCGGCAAAGATCGTCGTCACCTCCGTGGTCGCCAGCTCTTTGACAATCACCAGATCCATCAGATCCTTTTCGAACACCACACCGAGGAAATCCTGAATAGAGATAATCCCGGTCATCTCCCCATGAGCATTCAGCAGTGGGAAATTGCTATGCTTAGTATTGGCAATAAATGCGGTAAACTGGCGCAGAGTCATATTTTCCGGCAGGGTTTCCAGTTTGGTGGTCATAACATCACGCACATGGATCGACTTCATGATATTACGCTCTTTACCCGCCTCAAGATCAATCCCCGCCTTGGCTAACTCCACCGTATCGAGACTCTCCTTTTTATAATGGCGGCAGATGGAGGTACCGATCACGCACGAAAGCATAATCGGCACAATTACCTGATAGGAGGCAGTCATCTCAAACAACAGGAATATAGCGGTCATGGGCGCATGGGTCGCTGCCGATAAAAAAGCACCCATACCGATTAATGCATAAGATCCAGGCGTAATAGACATGGAGGGAAATAGCACTTGAGCGATGTGACCGAACGCTCCACCGATCACGGCACCGACATACAGCACCGGGGCAAACAGGCCACCGGGTAATCCTGATCCGAGGGTGATGGAGGTGGCAATAGCCTTAAGCACGATAAGCGCCAGCAACAGATACAAGGTACCGCCACCATTGAGAAATTCATTGATAAAATCGTAGCCGTTACCAAACACCTGAGGGAACCCTACTCCGATCAGGCCAACCAAAAACGCTCCGAAAATTGGCTTCACCAAACGCGGCATCTTCAATTTATCGAACAAATCCTTAACCCGAAAATGAACATCGATAAAGGTGGCTGCCAATGCACCAACCACCGCACCGAGAACCACATAGAGCAACAGCTCCCAATGAGAACCCATCTGGTACGGCGGAATGTGGAACGCGATCTCATTGCCCAGCAGCGCCCGCGATACCACAGTGCTCATACCGCTGGCAATAACGATGGAGGTAAAACTGGAGATTTCAAACGCGGACAACAGGACAATTTCCTGAGCAAAAAACACCCCGGCGATGGGAGCATTAAAGGTGGCCGCTACTCCACCGGACACGCCACAGGCCACCAACACCTTGAGGCGATTACCACTGACCTTGAACCCTTGGCCGAACTGACTGCCGACGGCACCGCCAATCTGGGCTATCGGTCCTTCCTGACCGGCACTGCCGCCGGTTCCCAGAGTGATGGCACTAGCCAAACCACGGGTAATAATAGTGCGACCGGGAATTTTTGCCCCGCGCAAATTAACCTGTTCCAGAAATGCCGGGAAACCGAATTTAAGGTCTTTGGAAAACCAGATACCGAAGGGGATCATCAACAATCCACCGACAATCGGAAACAGAATGACCCACCAGCGAGCAACGCTCCAGTGATGCCAGGAGATATCAAAAAATTCCATCCCCTGCTCAATCACCAACCAATGGAAAAAATCTATGGCTTTACGGAAGGCATAATTACATAGGCCCGCCAGCAAACCAATGGCAACGGCCAGAATGGCCATAAAGGTGGTTTCACTAATGTGAAACCGACTGGAAACCGCCATACTCAGACGACGCAGATGATCAAAAAAACGGGAGATAATAGACGGGTTCATGTTTGTGCTCTACATAAAAAATGCGGAAAATTCTTTCGGTGGAAAACAAACCCTGATACTATGTTTTTTTGCCGACACCTGTAAAGTAATATCACCTGATAGCTCAGAGAATCCAATAAGAGAGGGTACATGGCGACAAAAAAAGTTTTAATGGTCGACGACAGCGCTCTGGCGCGAATGATGCTGCGCAAAGTAATCCAAAACAATTTCCCCGACTGGACACTCCTTGAAGCAGCGGGAGCCCAACAGTCCCTTGAACTGGTACAACAGGAACAACCAACACTAGCACTACTTGATTACAACATGCCCGAAATGAATGGTCTGGATCTGGCTATTATGCTGATAGAAAAGATCCCCACCCTGTCTATCTATCTGGTAACAGCCAACATTCAAAATGCTACCCGCCAACGTGCCGAAGCTGCCGGGATCGGCTTTGTGTGTAAACCGGTGGATGCGGCAACCCTGAAACCTGTTTTTGCCTCGGTTTTATCATGAAAAATTTGAACCCGATTGAGCAAGATGCCCTCAAAGAGCTATTTAACCTCGGCATGGGACGTGCGGCGGATTCACTGAGCAAAATGGTTGGAGAGGAGATCCTGCTCTCGATCCCCCATCTGGCGGTCTTGCCACCCGAGGAAGCTGCTAACCTTATTCAACAAGTCAATACTAAGAGCGTCAGCGCCATTCGGCAAACATTTACCGGTCCGTTTGATGGAACTGCGATGTTGATTTTCCCCGAAAGCAACAGCCTTGAATTAGTTCGCACTCTGGTGGGGGAAGACTTGCCTCTGGAACATCTGGGGGAGCTGGAGCAAGAGAGTTTGCTCGAAGTCGGCAATATCGTTCTCAACGCCTGTTTGGGCAGCTTTGCCAATCTGATGCAAGCAGAAATCAGTTTTATCCTGCCGGCATTCATCAAGGGGCAATGCCTGAACCTGTTGACCATGGACAACCCTGCCAACGTCCACAACCCTCTGGTTTTTCTAATTATCGATTTTCGCACCGCCGAAGAGACACCAACGAATCAAACCATAAAAGGGTTTGTTATTTTACTCCTCGATTCCGCAGCAGCCAAAAACCTGAAACACGAATTACAGCGGTTACTGGGTTCAGTATGAACTTCCACCCGGATTTAGCCTTCAAATGTCTAGATTCCAGTCCCTGCGGTTATATGCTACTGGACGCCGATCAGCGTATCTGTTTCTGGAATCGCTGGCTTGAACAACATTCGCAGCTATCCAACCATGACCTCTGCGGCAGCCGGTTTACCGATATCTTCCCATCGTTACGCGATAGCCGCCTGCAAGATACGGTAGTACTGGCACTGGAAAGTGGTTTACCATCCATCATTACCCCCAAGCTCAACCGCCACCCTCTACCCCTCTACAGCCAAAACGCAACAGGGGAGAATATTGTCTTTCCTCAGGTACTTCGAATACAGTGCATTAAACATGATGCGGATATCCGCTTTTGCCTCATCCAGGTGGAAGATGTCAGCGGGGCGTTTCACCGCGAGCGCCACCTGCGCCAACAAGCTACTGATTTGCAACAGCAAACACAAGCCCTCGGTGAAAGCAAAGAGCTCTTTCGCAGCCTTTTTTCCGCTGCACCCGTTGGATTATTCATTAGCTCCACCGACGATTTAACCATCCAGATGTGCAACGAACAGGCCAGCCATCTGTTACAAATTGAGGCTCCAACAAAGCCAGGGTCGTTGTATGAATTTTTACCCCGCAATACAGATCGCCAGACATTGCGTGATTATGCCTCAACAGCAACAGAACCAAACACTTTCACGATGCAGCTTGAGTCACAACAACATCCATGGGGACTGCTGTCGATATCTCCATGCAGTATGGACGGTGAACCTGCCTTTATTTGTGGATTACTCGATATCAGTCGACGCGTCGAAGCTGAAGAAATCGCAACAAAAGCTTACCGCGAGCTGGAAAAACTAACGGTCACCGATTACCTCACCGGTGCATATAATCGCCGCTATTTTGCTGATACGGTTGAAACCGAGAGGCAGCGTCAAATGCGCAACAATGGAAACATCGTGGTACTAATGATCGACATCGACCATTTCAAACAAGTTAACGACACCTACGGTCATGTATTTGGTGACCTGGCGCTTAAACACTTAGTCAAAATATGTAATCAACAATTACGTGAGGTGGATACCTTTGCCAGACTAGGCGGGGAGGAGTTTGCTGTTTTATTGCTGGACAACAATGAGCACGGAGCGTTAACCGTTGCTGAAAAACTACGCTGCGCTATCGCTGAATCACCCGTGCAGCACAACAATAATAAGGCAACACTAACCATTAGCATTGGCGTAAACTGCCAACCGGCGCACCGGCAACAGACCTTCACCACCTTGCTCGACCAAGCCGATCAGGCTCTCTATCGCGCCAAAGCAACAGGACGTAACCGCGTGGTCTCGTTTCGCGACTGCAATTAACGCTACACAGCACCGTCCGTAACTATTTAGCACCTCGCAAATTGGGCACGCAATCACCCTGAATAGTTACCACCGTCCAAGCATTGCATCAACCCGGCAACATCCAGCAAAAAAGCTAATTCACCGCCCGCCAACTGCGTACTACCCGACAACACCGGCACTTGAAGCAACTTATGCTGCAATGGTTTTATCACCAGAGATGCCACTTGATTCACCTGATCCACCTGTAACGCCAGTTGCCTACCATTGTGATGCACCAGCACTAGCTCCAACCTGGGCAATTGCAGCAACCACGCCTTTGCATCAACATCATTCCAATGACTACACTGCAACAACCACCCAAGGGGAACCAATGGGATAAGTTTATCACGATAATCTATAGCCGGTTGACCAACATTGCTCCGAATAGTTGCCGGGATCTCGCGCCGACTAAAGCCAAGAACTTCAATAACCTGAGATTGTGGCAAAGCATAATGTTCCTTGCCGGATTGAAGCAACAACGTCGGCACCATCGCCATCGTCTGAGGAATACTCAAGCGAAAACAACAACCTTTGCCAACTTCGCTGGTAATGTGCAACTCGCCCCCAACTTGATCGAGAGCAGTTTTCACCACATCCAGCCCGGTACCGCGCCCAGAGATTGAATTCACTTGCTCATTGGTGGAAAATCCCGGAATAAAAATCAGCTGATGAATCGCTTCCCGATCCATTGAGAGCATCTGCTGCTTCGAAATGAGACCATTGTTAAACGCTTTTTGTTTGATGCGTTCGACATCAAGACCGCAACCGTCATCCTCAACTTCCAGCATCACTCGACCATGCTGCTGCCATGCTCGCAATTTCAAACTGGCTATCGCCGGTTTCCCAAGGCTTTGCCGCACTGCGGGAGATTCAATACCGTGATCGATGGCGTTACGTAAAAGGTGACCGAGGGGATCCTTGATCGTCATCAGCACCGCACGATCAACCTCGGTATCTTCCCCGTCCAGAGTCAGCAGAACCCTCTTTTTTGTGGCAACGGCCAGATCTCTAACCAGACGCTGATATGGTTGCAAGATATGTCCGATGGGTTCAAGGCGGTAACGCAACACCTGATCCTGTAATTGCACTAATTGCTGACCAACATCCTCCAGCCCCCGGGCAACCTCTGTGTTGTCAGCCTTAAGTTTATTGCGCCACTGCCCTAGCGCCGCACTGGTAGATGCCAAAGCATTGAGTACATCGTCAATGCGCTTAAATGGCAGCCGGATAAACCCTTCACCGGCACTATCTTGGCACATAACAGTTGCGCCACTCTCTTCAATCCCACCATTACCTTCAACGCCATCGGCAACGACAGAAGAGCCTGAAATCTCAGACTGTAAAAAATCGGTTGCACTATCTTCATGTTGATAGCTAACCAACTGACTCAATAGCAGTTCGTGATCCATAACAGGCTCAGCACCTGTTTCTACAATGACATCCAAACACTTTTTGATTTGATCAACCACCTGTAACAGTATATTTATTTTATCAACATCCAGTTCAAAACGAAACTCGCGCAACCCAGCCAACAGATCTTCTGCAGCATGGGTAATCGTTTCCAGTTGAGCAAAGCCCAGCATAAGACAATTACCCTTAATCGTATGCATTGCGCGAAACACCAACTGCAACGTATCCGTATCCAGATCACCGAGAGAGTTCTCCAAAGCGAGCACACCCTGCTCAATCTGCTGTAACGCTTCGCGGTTTTCCGCTACAAATTCATCAAGCAATGCCTGTTGCGATATATCTACCATTTTTTCAATTTCCTAACGACACAGAGTGTGAACCTTCATGGCAATATTTTCCAACGCCAATACATGGTCAACCCCGCCCGCCTTGATCGCCTCGTTAGGCATACCGAATACCACGCAGGTTGCCTCGTTTTGGGCAATATTGATCGCCCCCGCATCCATCATCTCCTTCATCCCTTTGGCACCATCATCACCCATGCCGGTAAGGATAACGCCGACGACATTTTTCCCCGCATAGCGTGCCGCACTGCGAAACAATACATCAACCGAAGGGCGATGGCGCGATACCAGCGGACCATCCTTCACTTCAACGTAATAGCGGGCGCCACTGCGCTTGAGTAACATATGCTTATTCCCCGGTGCGACGAGAATACGACCACGCACCACGGTATCATTATCTTGCGCCTCTTTGACACTCATTTGACACAGGCTGTCCAGGCGCTGAGCGAAACCCTTGGTAAAATTCTCCGGCATATGCTGCACCACCACAATACCCGGCGCATCCATGGGGAACTGCTCAAGAACGATACGCAACGCCTCGGTGCCACCTGTTGAAGCACCGATAGCTATTATTTTATCCGTGGTACGCATCATCGCTTCGGTGCGCGGCTTCGACAACACTGCATCCGCCGTCAGTTTAGGTTCGATTTTTTTGCGTGGCTTCAATCGGCGCGGACGTACCTGAGCCGCAGCCTTCACCGCATCACAGATACGCACCTGCGATTCTTCGAGAAATTTACGCGTACCAAGGGTCGGTTTCTGAATAATATCCACCGCCCCATACTCCAACGCCTTGAGCAAGGTTTCCGATCCCTCCTCAATCAAACTGGAACACATCACCACCGGAATAGGATGCTGACTCATGATCTTTTGCAAAAAGGTCACGCCATCCATACGTGGCATCTCAACATCAAGGGTGATCACATCAGGAATTTGTTCTTTCATACGATGAGCAGCAGCAAATGGATCATTCGCGGCGCCAATCACCTCAATTTGAGGATCAGATTCAAGCACAGCCTGTAAAGCTTGACGCACCACAGCAGAATCATCGACAATTAATACCTTGATTTTAGCCATCCCTATTAACTCCCGTGGGAAACAGTAACAAATTTCTATCGACCGCTTTGCGATCCAACTTCTTCACAAATACCTGACCAGTATCGCTAAAAAACAACAATTTACGCCCATAGATCCCACCAACATCAGATCTTTTAATATCGATATGATGCTGCTGCAACACCGCACGAGCCATCTTGATATTTTCTGCCCCCACGGCAAACCGTTCCATACCTGCTGCGCCGCTAGCGTCAAACATATCTGAACCACCAAACAACTTTGCCACCACATTTGTCACTACCATACCATGTTGCTGCATCACTCGAACCATGTAGTTTATGGCGGAATCAACATATTTATGATCGTCACCATCACCTGTGGGAAGCATGGCATGACATAACGCGCCGCAACGCTTACCCGGACAATATAACGCAACCGCAACACACGAACCCAGCACCGTTTCAATCAATGCAGGTCGTCTGGCGATATGGAGTTCCCCTGGTTTAAGATAAACACCGGGAGGATATGGTGGTCTTGGCTTCATTTGGTTAAGGCTATATTCTTAAGTAATTAAGGTCGGTAATGATAAACGGTTGGCGCAATTTGCGTTAATGGCACGTCAAAACCATGTATTGTTTCGGAATGACCCAAAAACAGGTAGCCACCAGGCTGCAGGTTCTGACAAAACTTTTCCATCAACTGTTCCTGAGTTTTTTTATCAAAATATATAATAACATTACGGCAAAAAATTACATCCATCTTATGCGGCATAGCAAAGGAGGTGTCCATAAAATTCACCCGCCCGAAACGCACCTTCTTACGCAGCGCCGGAACAATGCGCACCAGCGGATTGCCATTATCCCTGTTACGCAATAAATACTTATTGCGCATGGCCGCCGGGACAGGTTTTACTCGGTCGGCATGATAAACCGCTTTTTTGGCGTGATCAAGCACCTTGATAGAGATGTCAGTAGCAATAATATCGTAATCGAACGATCGCTGTGCCACCTGTTGTGCGTAGCCATCTAACACCATCGCCATGGTGTACGGCTCCTCCCCCGATGAACAACCGGCGCTCCAGATTGTGAACTTGCGATTTTCGCGTAAACCAGCCTGCCATTGGGCAAGCAACGTTTCCGTTAATAGATCAAAATGGTTTGCCTCACGAAAAAAATCAGTTTTATTGGTGGTTATCGCATCAAAGAGGTGGATATGTTCTAGTTGTTTACCTTCGGGGGTAAACAAAAAATCACAATATTCACTAATGGTAGCAATTTTCAGCGCCCGTAACCGCCGCGTCAGTCTTCCCGTCAGCATGGTGCGCTTCGACGTCGATATTTTAATCCCCAATTCATCATAAATAAATTGGCTTAAACGCTGAAAATCGGCGTTGGTTAATTGCATAAAGCCCCCCCCTTAGCTAAAGTAGACTACCCCTTACCCCACACCATTGTCCAACCGTTCCCACTCGAACCCCGCCACATTCTTCTCAGCGGAATCAAAGTCTATCCCGATTAAGTAAATAGTTTTACCCGCATTCATGTATTTTTCCTGATAGTTCTTTGTTTTAATCTGCTCTAGTGCTTTACCAATATTATCGCCACCGGCATCTACTTTGAATTCGATGATGTAGATAAAGTTCCCTGCCTTTATGGTTAAATCTATTCGCTCCTTATTAGTTACATCTTCAGGCGTAAGATTTAGTCCTAAACTAGCAATATAGGCATAGATAACACTGGCGTAATAACCTTCGTAACAACCTATGGTGTTGTTGACATAGTTGTTATAGGGGATAGCTGCGAACATGGCGGTCAAGGCTTGCTTAAAATCGGCTCCAGCTCAACATCTTCGATGCTATAGCTGTCGATCAGATTTTTATTCACGCGCAAACCATCTAAATTCGGGATGAAATAATTGCTCTTTTCGATCAATTTAATCAAAAACGTCGGTGTTCCGGTAGTAAACCAGTAGTTATCGAACGTCTGATCGTTACGGATAAACAGCAGGATATCGAAGGGATTGTAAATAGGTTCACCGAGAAAGTTATAACCATTATACCGCTGGCGCACCTTGTCCATGTCGCATCGTAAAGGTGCTTGACAAAGGTGGTTTCCATGTCGTTTTGGGTGTAACCGCAGATGTATATTCCGTCAGGTTGATTGCATTATTAGTCTGCCCTTGATTCTCTTACTGCGCTAAAAATATCTTTCCCTTTTACCTTTGTTTTAATTCCTTTAATGTCAAAAGGGGAGTCAATAATTGATTTTTTCGACACTATCGAAAAAACCTGACCGTCCCTACGACGAATTTCAACTTCTTCATTTTGGGCAATATTCAAAACGTCAGAAAGACGTTGGCGAGCTTCAGAATAAGTAAAAACTTTCATATTTTACTCCAATACAGAAATGCCAATTTTCTTAGCAACCGCTTTCATACTTTTGTCTAAAGTAAGCAAAGGACAATCTAACGACTTCGCGCACTGTAAAAAATATGCATCGTAAGCGTAGATATTGTAGTCAATTGCAATCTTAAGTGCTTCATGAATATCCACCAAAATTAATCGTACAGGAATTGTTTCAATTCTTTTTTGTACTTGCAATGCTTCACCTTTGGACAATTTTTTACGTTTAATCATTGCAGATAACGCATTGCCAATTTCGTATGGCAAAATTTCAGGAGAAATCGCATTGCAACCAGATGACAACTGTATAATTTTTTCTTTTTGCGACTCTTCAAGAACGACGGTCAGAAAAATATTTGTGTCTGCTATTATATTCATAATGACAATTGTACATGTTGAGGCAAGTTTGTCAATGACTAATGTTTTGGATAACTTGCGGTAATGTGTCCTTACCATTTTTGATTTACAATATATTACCAAAAAAAAGCCCCCCCATCGTATTATAACGATGAGGGGGAGTAAATCAATTATCCGTTCTCAATGCTCAATTGCCCGGTTAATACTCTTTAAAATCATCATCGAGTTTATCACGACCACTACCCATATCCAGCATCAGACCACCATTGTCGGCTTTAGCCGCTGCCGGTTTGCCTGCACTCGCATGGGTAATACGTTGCGGCGCTGCTGTTGTTCGTGCCTCACGGCGCTTGCCAGCACCATTATCGACAACCTTAAAGAAACCGATGGTGTCTTGCAATTGCGTTGCCTGACTACTGAGTTCTTCGGAGGTGGATGCCATCTCCTCGGAAGCACTAGCGTTTTGCTGAATGACTTGATCGAGTTGCTGAATCGCCTTGTTAACCTGCTCGGCACCGGTATCCTGCTCTTTACTTGATGCGGCAATCTCCTGTACCAGCTCGGCGGTACGCTGAATATCGGGCACCATCATATTGAGCATCTCTCCTGCTCGTTCGGCTACTTCGACACTGCTGGAGGATAGTTCGCTGATCTCGGCGGCAGCACCCTGACTACGCTCTGCCAATTTACGTACCTCGGAGGCAACAACGGCAAA
>JAYEOA010000005.1:0-4899 GCA_034722515.1 Thermodesulfobacteriota bacterium
AGGCCAAGCGTTATGGTCTTGATCTGTCGGTGATGATGATTGATGTCGATCATTTTAAACAGGTGAATGATACCTTTGGTCACAGCGTTGGCGATCAGGTGTTGCAGGCGCTGGCGCAACTCATTAAGGGGAGTATCCGTGATTTTGATCGGGTATTCCGCTTTGGCGGTGAAGAGGTCGTAGTGTTGTTGCCCTATACTAATGATGAAGGGGCGCTGGTGCTCAGTGAACGTTTGCGTCGCTGGGTGAGCGAGCGTCGCCTGATTGATAATGGTGATGAGCCATTGAATATTACCATCAGTATCGGGGTGAGTTGTTTTTGTCCCGAATCAGAAGATGTGGGGACGATGATGGCACGGGCTGATGAGGCATTGTACCGCGCAAAGAGTAACGGTAGAAATCGGGTTGAGGTTTCTCCCGGCCCATGTGTGGCTCGGAAAAGCGTGCCGGCAGTTGTTGCGTGATGAGATATGCACACTGTAAGCTCTTGAAGATACACGGTGTTAAGCTGTTTGCAACAGGTTTGATGCTATTTATGTTGGTGGTGATGGCATTGAGCGTTTATCATTATTATGAGAATCGATCTCAAGTGATGGAAAAGATCGATCAGCGTTTATTCTCTGGTGCCACGGCTTTGCGCTATGCACTGGGAGATCCCTTCCATAATCACAGTTTGCAACCACAGAGCTCACCGCCGCAAAATTATCAAGAAACAGTGGTTAAATTAAGAGCGCTATCCGACGCTTTGGGTCTGAAGGGTCTCTATACTCTGGTTAATCACGATAATTTGTTGTATTTAACTATGACGAGTCGTAGCGACGATTTGAACAAATTTCTTGCTCGCTATGATGATGCTTCGACGCAAGGGTTAGCGGTCTACGCGGGGGATACGCCCTATTACTTCGATGTAGATAGCCCCTCGGAGTCGTATCGTTCAGTGTTAATTCCCTGTGTCACAACGCATGGATACCGTTATTTGATCGGTGCAGATCTTGATGTCAACGTTGTTAACAGCGCCTTAGCGGGGATATTGAAGCGTTCCTTAAACCAATGCGGGCTGTTGTTGCTGCTGTCATTTCCACTGACAGCGTTGTTTGTTGTGCCGTTAAAGTGTCAATTGTATACCCATGAATTAACCGGTTTGCCCAACCGGAGTAAGCTCAAAAGAGATTTGGAGTCGTGTCGATTCCCCCTGTTAATACTGATCAATATCGATAGTTTTAAGGATATCAATAACTATTATGGTGTCCATGTCGGTGACCGATATTTGGTGTGTGTTGCCGAGTGCATTCAGAGGTTAATTCCGGCCGGAACGAGCCTGTATAAGATGGATAGCGATGAGTATGCCTTGTTATGCGAGTCATCGCCGCAGTGCTTGTCGGTGGACTTTTTAATTTCGCACATCAACGAACAACGGATCGAAATTGAACAGACACAGTTTCGTCTGTCGGTGACGGCTGGGGTTGCGCAGGGCGGCGAACAACTTATCGAACATGCTGATCTGGCTCTGAAAGAGGCCAAACGTGTTCTGAAACCGTTTAAGTTTTATTCAGCATATCTGCATACGGTGCAAAACAGTCGTGCTAATCTGTTGTGGACATATAAACTTAAGGATGCCATTGATGGCGGGCGTATGGTCGCGTATTTTCAAGCGATTTACGATAATAAGCGTGGCGTTATCAGTCATTATGAGGCGTTGATTCGTCTTGTTGAGGCGGATGGCACTGTTGTTAGTCCCCCATTTTTCATGGAGGCCGCGCGTCGGTCGCGGGTGTACAGTCAATTGACTCTGTTGATGTTAGATTCGGCACTGCTGTTTATTCGGCAGCATGACATTTCCTGTACCGTCAATTTATTAAGTGAAGATATTGTCGTTGAAGAAAGTCGCCAGAAGATTATCGACCGGATTCGCAAGGACGATGCGCGGGAACAGCTGATTTTCGAAATCGTTGAATCTGAAGGGATCGAAAATTATGATGTGATTAGATCGTTTATCGATCAAGTGCGCGTGTATGGAGTGCGTGTTGCTATCGATGATTTTGGTACTGGCTATTCAAATTTCGATCATATTTCCCAGATGGATATCGATTATATCAAGATCGATGGTAGCCTCATTGCGCAATTGAATGATTCAGCGCGATCTAAAACAATCGTTGAAGCTATTATCCACTTTGCTAAAGAGTTGAACATAAAGACCATTGCCGAATACGTTTCCGATGAATCATTGCAACGAACCGTCGCCGCCATGGGGATCGATTATTCTCAGGGCTATTTTTGGGGTAAACCGCAACCGGATGCCATTGAATCCGCTGATCCTATCGAAGGGGATCAGACGGTATCCTGACTAAAATTGTGGTAACTGTTCAGTTTTTATTTCCTATCTCGGTTTTTGGGTTAAATAGATAGTAATTATTCAGCGTGCCCAACTTGGGAGGTGCTGAGTATTTACAATAGATATTTATTTTAACTGTGACGGGTGAGGGGATAATAATAATATTATTTTTTATCGTATACGTTTGTTGAGCTGCCTGTTAGTATCGGTTGTTGTATTTTTGTTTAGCCTGATTCCGTGCGCTTATTTGACTGTGGATGGTTTACGGGATTCAGGTGTCGGTGAAGAAAATCCTTTTTTTTAACACGGGGGCTTCATGAACATTCACGAGTATCAGGCAAAAGACATTCTCGCCACATTCGATATCCCGGTGCCACGGGGACGGGTGACGGTGACCGCTGATCAGGCGGAGCGGGCGGCCAAGATGTTGGGTGGTCGTTGCGTGGTAAAGGCACAGATTTATGCAGGTGGTCGGGGCAAGGCTGGCGGCGTTCGGGTGGCACATCATCCTGAACAGGCGTATGACATTGCCAAAGAGCTGTTTGGTCAACGGATGGTGACCCACCAGACCGGGGCTGAAGGGTTGAAGGTGCGGCGCATTTTGATCGAGGAGACCGTCGAAATCGGTAGCGAGTTTTATCTGTCGATCACTCTCGATCGTCAGACCTCGCGTTATTGTCTGATTGCGTCATCGGAAGGTGGGGTCAATATTGAGGAGGTAGCCGAAACCTCTCCCGAAAAGATCCATACCTTAACCATCGATCCCTATACCGGATTACGTTCATATGAAGCGCGTGGTGTAGCGTTGAAACTCGGTTTGAGCGGTAGTGTTGCCGAGGATTGTGTGCAGTTGATTCTCAATCTGTATCGCTGTTGTCTGGAAAAGGATTGTTCTCTGCTGGAAATAAATCCGTTGGTGGTGACCAAAGCGGGCTGGTTGCTGGCCTTAGATGCTAAAATTAACTTCGATGATAATGCGATTTTCCGTCATTGGGAATATCATGAAATGCAGGATTATTCGCAGATGGATCCACTGGAGATAAGTGCCAGCAAGTTTGATCTCGCTTATATCAAGCTTGATGGCAATATCGGTTGTATGGTCAATGGTGCCGGTTTGGCCATGGCGACGCTGGATGTGTTGATGGAAAACAGTGGCGAACCGGCAAACTTTTTGGATGTTGGGGGCGGAGCGACCCGTGAAAAAGTAGCGGAGGCGTTCAAAATTATTTTGCAGGATGAGGATGTTGAGGCGGTGCTTGTCAATATCTTTGGTGGGATTATGCGTTGCGATGTGATTGCTCAGGGGATCATTGAGGCGGCTGGCGAAGTCGATTGTCATCTGCCGATTGTGGTGCGCATGGATGGTTCCCAAGTGGAGCAGGGTAAGGCACTGCTTCAGGAGTCGGGGCTTAATGTCCAGTGTACCGATTACCTCGGCGACGGTGCTCAGCGCATTGTGGCCATGATGCAGAGTGACGCCCCGCAACCCAGCAACGCTTAGGAGAAAAAGCCATGTCCATATTGATCAATGCACAATCTAAAATTATTGTTCAGGGGATGACGGGTAAAACTGGGTTGTTCCACACTCGCGAATGCCGCGATTATGGCAGTAATATTGTTGCCGGGGTTACGCCTGGCAAGGGCGGTATCCACGTTGACGGCATCCCCGTGTTCGATACCATGGAGGAAGCGGTGCGCATTACCGGCGGTAATGTGTCGATGATTTTTGTTCCCCCCCCCGGTGCTGCCGATGCGATACTTGAAGCCTGCGCTGCCGGTATTGATTTGGCGGTGTGTATCACCGAAGGGGTTCCGGTTCGCGATATGGTGCTGGCGCGTCAGGTGGTGGCTGATAGTAATACCCAGTTGGTTGGCCCCAACTGCCCCGGTTTGATCACTCCCGGTGAATGTAAAATCGGTATTATGCCGGGCTATATCCACAAGCCAGGTAAGATCGGTGTTGTTTCGCGTAGTGGTACCCTCACTTACGAAGCGGTTAAGCAGCTTACCGATGCCGGTTTAGGTCAATCGACCTGCGTGGGTATCGGTGGTGATCCTATTATTGGATTGAAGTTTATCGATGTGCTGGAACTGTTCAATAACGATCCCGATACCGAAGGGGTATTGATGATCGGCGAGATCGGTGGTAGTGCCGAGGAGGAAGCTGGTGAGTGGGTTAAGGAGAATATGACCAAGCCGGTAGCATCCTTTATTGCCGGTATTACTGCACCTCCAGGTAAGCGGATGGGTCATGCCGGTGCTATTATCAGTGGTGGTAAGGGTCGAGCCGAGGATAAGATTGCTGCGCTTACTGAATGTGGTGTAACCGTGGCTACCAGCCCGACCGGGATGGGGGAGGCGATGCTCAAGGCGTTGTCTGAGGTGAAATAACCTGTTGTCGTCAATAACTTTTCCAATAAATGCGCTGGATCATTTTCGATTCGGCGCATTTTATTCTTGGTAATCATATAAACTATGGAAAAATTTTCAAAGGGAGAGATGGGGTCAAGTCTGCTGTTGACTTAACATCTGGAGACTAAGTCAACAGTCGACTTGACCCTCTTTTG
>JAYEOA010000005.1:4999-59997 GCA_034722515.1 Thermodesulfobacteriota bacterium
AAAAAACTTCTTGCTATAAAGATTTATGTCATAAGGGACAACTGTGAAACTGCTGCGTAATTTGTGGCCGTGGTTATCTCCGTACCGCCGTGCTTTGTTAACGGGGGCGCTGTGGATTATATTAACTAATATGTTGTTGTTGAGCATTCCGCAGATGTTGCGTTGTGGTATTAGTGCCATTGAGCAACAGCGTTGGGATGATGTTACTTTTTACGCTGCGTTGATGGTGGTGCTGACCCTGCTCGGCGGTGGTATTCGGGTTCTCTCCCGCCTCCATTTTTTGCATACTGGTCGTCGTGTCGAGGTTGATCTACGCCAAGCGATGTTTGAACGCTTGCTGTATCAGCCCGCCCCCTTCTTTAACGACCACCGTATCGGCGATCTTATCTCCCGTTTTACCAACGATCTGATCAATGTACGCATGGTTGCCGGTTTTGGCATAGTGTCGCTGGTTAATGCCGCTGTTATTTATCTTTTTGCCATAGTCTTGATGTTGTGGATGTCGCCAGCGTTAACGCTGGCGGCGTTGCTACCGTTTCCGCTGATGTTGCTGGCGGTGAAGAGGATTAGTCGTCATTTACTCCACTATTCAGCTCAGGTGCAGGTGCGCCTTGGTGAGATTAGCGATGTGGTGGAGGAGACCTTGCGTGGTCAGTCGACGTTACGTAGTGGTGGTTTTCAACCGATGCGCTGTGTTCAGTTCGATGAAATCAACGAGAAATATTTAGCCTCATCCGTGGCTTTGGCGCAAATGCGAGCATTGATTATGCCGGTGATGAGTGTAATTACCCCCTGCGCCATTTTGATGGTGCTCTATTTTGGTGGGCGGCAGGTGATTGCCGGAACGTTGCAACTTGGTGATCTGGTTGCCTTTAACGCTTATCTGGTGCATCTGACCATGCCGACGCTGTTGCTTGGTTGGATTTTAACCCTTATTCAGCGGGCCACGGTAGGGATGGAGCGGATTGATCTGTTGTTGAGTTTGACCAAGCCCAAACCGCTGCTTAGTGATGTAACGGTCAGTGCTGCCGCCGAGGTCGTTCCGCAGATCGAGTTACGCGATCTTAGTTTTAGATATTTTTCCTTGCTGGCATCGCAGCCGGTGTTGCATCATCTGTCGCTGCATATTGCTGCTGGAAGTATGCTGGGCATTACCGGACCCGTCGCCAGCGGCAAGAGTACCCTGTTGCATTTGCTTACCGGGCGCTATCCTTTAGGCGCAGGGCAGGTGTGGATCAATGGTGAAGATTTGAGTACCCTCTCGCCGCAGCGTTATAGCCAGTGTTTGTCAACAGTGTTGCAGGAAGGTCAATTGTTTAGCGGCAGCTTGGCGGATAATTTTCGTTTTGCTGCGCCCCAGTTGAGTGATGATGACCTGACTATTTTGGCGCAAAAGGTGATGTTGCTTGATGAGATTGATCATTTTAGTGGCGGCTTTGCCACCCTGATTGGTGAGGGCGGTTTGACCCTTTCGGGAGGGCAGCGGCAACGGGTTGGGGTGGCGCGAGCGTTGGCACGTAATCGTGGATTATGGTTGCTCGACGATCCTTTTAGTCATCTCGATAGCCAAACAGCGCGGCAGGTCTGGCAACATTTGCGTCAGGCGTTACACGGTCGCACGGTGATATTTGTCTCCAGTCGGGTTTCCATTTTGCAGGGAGCGGATCAGATTGTTGTCCTCGATAATGGTCGGATGCGCGAACATGGCAGCCATCGGCAATTGATTGAGCAAGATGGTGAATATGCCCTAATGGTCAAGCGTGAGCAGTTACATCGTGCCATGGAAGATATGGGGGCGATGGAGGTCGTGGAGAAGGGGGCACAGCTATGAACTCGACGCACAATGATGAGATTCATGGTCGTCATCTGGACGGGATGCTGTTGCGCCGTTTTATGCCATATATCCGCCCGTATCGGAAAAAAGCTGTCGCCAGTTTGTTACTGTTGCCGCTTATTTCGCTAACACGCATCATCCCACCGTTACTTATCAAAATGGCCATCGATGACAGTATTCTCCCCGGAGATTTATCCAAGTTATTGCCAATATCTTTATTTCTTGTGGCGCTGCTGATTGTCGAAGGGGGATTGGTATTTGCCCAGTCGTTGTTTGTCCAGGTGGTGGGGCAGCACATTATGGCCGATTTGCGCCGTGACAGCTTTGCCAAATTGATGCGATTGCCATGGCGCTGGTACGACTGGCAACCGTCGGGACGGGTGTTAACCCGTTTGACCACCGATATTGAGCATGTTGGTGATCTGTTCGGTTCGGGGCTTGTTTCTGCGCTGGGTGATATTGCTACTCTGCTGATGATATTTAGCATTATGCTGTCGATCAACGCCTCGTTGTCGTTGGTCGCTTTTGGCGTAGTACCGTTGTTGCTGGTGGTGATTATCCTTATCCGCCGCCCCATGCGTAAGGTGGTGCGCCAAGTGCGGGCACGCCAAGCCAGCCTTAATGCCTTTATCTCCGAGCGGGTGAGTGGTATCGCTGAGGTACAGGTATTTAGTCAGGAGCAGCGTACCGCAGCCGAGTTTGATGTGTTGCAAGATGATTACCGGCGTAGCTCGTTAAATTGGGTGTCGTTGGAGGCGCTGTTTTATGCCAGCGTGCATATTTTCGGTAGTCTCGCCGTGGCGGCGATTTTATGGAAGGGTGGTGGCGAGGTGATGCAGCAGACGGCTACCTTCGGCACTTTGGTGGCTTTTATTGAATATTCGCGTAAATTTTTTATGCCCTTAACCGAGTTAGCTTCCAAGTTTTCGGTATTACAGACCAGCAATGCGTCGCTGGAACGGATTTTTGATCTTCTTGATCAAGCGGAGGAGGAGCAGGGAATTCTCCCTGTGGCTGCCGGGGCAGGGCGGGTTGAATTTGTTGATCTCTATTTTTCTTATAAAGATGATGAGTCGGTACTCAAAGGGGTAAACTTTGCTCTGGAACCGGGGCAGAGTGTGGCTCTGGTCGGGGAAACCGGCAGTGGTAAAAGTACCTTGACCAAGCTCCTGTTAGGTTTTTATCCCCCCGCTTCCGGGCAGGTTCGCTTGAATGGTGTTGATATTACCATGGTGGATAAGGTGGCGTTACGCCAGCAGGTGGGTTGGGTTTCTCAGGAACCGTTTTTATTTTCCGGCTCGGTACGCGAGAATCTGGATCCGTTGGAGAAGCTCGATGATCAACAAGTAGTTAATCATTTGCGGCATACCGGAGCTTTGAAGGTGGTTGAACGGCTGGGCGGGTTGAACGGTCAACTGGTGGAGCACGGTAAAAACATTTCCAGCGGAGAGCGGCAATTGTTGTGTCTGACGCGTACGCAAATCCAAGATCCTCAAGTTATAATACTCGACGAAGCAACCAGCCATCTTGATGGTGACAGTGAAGAGCTGGTGTATCAAGGGATGCGAGCTGTCGCCGGGGGGCGGACAACGATGATGATTGTTCATCATCTCCGCTTGGCAGCAGAGGCGGACTTGATTGTGGTATTGCATCAGGGGCGGGTGTGTGAGCAGGGGACGCATCGGCAATTGCTAGAATGTCAGGGGCGTTATGCGCAACTTTGGCAGATACAACAATTAGACGCACAGTAATAAGGAAAAGGGACAACATGGCACGCATAAAAAAACAACGCAAACCGCAGCCAGCGGCAGGCAAAGAGGGCTTGATTGTCAGTCATTATGGTGTAGCTGTTATGGTGCGTTATGCTGATGGTGTGGAGGAACGGGTCAAGGTAAAGCGTAACTCGGGGCATGTTGTCGGTGATGGGGTACGGGTCGATGGCGAGTTGTTGAGCCGCTTGCCTCGGCGTAACGCCCTGCGGCGGCGTGATGCCTTTGATAAGGTGCGTACCATGGCGGCCAATTTGGATATGTTGGGGATTGTGGTGGCACCGAAGCCGGAAACCCCGGCAGGTTTTTTAGAGCGGGCGGTGGTGGCTGCCCGAGCCGCACATATTGAGCCGTGTCTGATTGTTAATAAATGTGATTTAGCTGCGGTGGATAGTTTGCGCCAGCAACTCGGCGATGATTTTCCCGCTGTGACCAGCGTGTTCTCCGTCAGTGCCCATAGCGGGGAAGGGCTTGATCCGTTACGTAAGTTTTTAGCTCAATGTGGTCGCGGTGTCTTTATTGGGGTATCCGGTGCGGGTAAAAGTTCGTTGCTTAATGCTCTGTCGCCGCAGTCACAGCTAGAAATTGGCGCTTTAAACGATGACGACCATGGCTGCCATACTACCAGTGTTTCCACCTTGATTGCCCTGCCCGATGGCGGTGAGTTGGTGGATACTCCCGGTTTACGTGATTTTGCTCCCGTCGATATCAGTAGCGAGGAGATCGCCCATTGGTTCCCCGGACTCATGTCGATCATCGAACAACAGTCATGTCGTTTCCGCAACTGTCGCCATCGTCGGGAACCGGGGTGTTCAATCAAGCAGGCGGTGGAGGATGGTAAGCTTTTATCCCAGCGTTATGAGTTGTATTTGCGCACCCTTGATGATCTCGAAGCACTGGAGTTGGCTAGCAGTGAGCGGCGTAAGCCGTTTTAGCATCATTTCGGCAACCACTATGCCCTTGCGAGCCAATTTTTATACGAGTAACAAATACAAGCCAATTATAAAATATCCTGATTAGTATCAATTTTTCATAAAAGTGGTATGATAAAGTACCGAAAAGGGGAGAAAGTCATATAAGAAAATCACAGGTGGGGCAGTTATGCAAAGAGATATCAGTAGCAAGTTAGTTGACTGGAAAGAAGGCGCATCACGTAAGCCGTTGATTTTACGTGGCGCCAGACAAGTTGGCAAAACTTGGGTGTTGGAAGAATTTGGTAAAAATTACTTTTCTGCGTATCATTATCTTAATTTTGAAGAAGACGACCAGCTACAGGCTATTTTTGCGCTTGATCTAAAACCCGACAGAATTTTGCAAGAATTGGAATTTTATTTTGATCGACAAATTGACGTAACTCGTGATCTGTTGATTTTTGATGAAATACAAGCGTGTCCAAGAGCATTAAACAGCCTGAAATATTTTCAAGAACAAGTGCCGCAGCTTGCCTTGGCGGCTGCTGGTTCGCTCCTTGGTGTAGAACTTGGTAAAACATCTTTTCCGGTGGGAAAAGTTGAGTTTATGGATATGTTTCCCCTGTGTTTTTACGAATTTTTGCGAGCAGTGGGTGACGATTCCGCTGCAGATTATGTGCAAAATATAACTGTTGATGACACGATTCCCGAAATTGTCCACAAGCGTCTCTGGCAACAGTTGAAAAATTATATGATCGTTGGTGGCTTGCCGGAAGTAGTAGTCGTTTGGCGGGAATCTCAAGGGAGATCACTAGCCGCATTCAACGCAGTGCGCAAAGTGCAAAAGGATCTGCTTGTTGCTTACCTTGCCGACATGGCAAAGCATTCTGGGTCGCAGAATTCTATGCATCTTGAACGCTTATGGGTAAACATTCCGAATCAGTTGGCAAGAGAGCAGGATGGTTCTGCACCGAAATTTCAATTTAAAAATGTGATTCCCGGTATTCGCGGTTATGAGCGGTTAGCTGGCGGTATAGATTGGCTCAGCAAGGCAGGATTGATAAATCGGGTGCAGATGGTTAACAACGCTAGCTTGCCATTATCTGCCTATACGAAGGAGAATACTTTTAAACTTTATTGCTTCGATACCGGATTGCTTGGTGCGCTAGGTGATATCCCTCCACAAACTATTCTTGCTTATGAATATGGTTCATACAAAGGATATGTTGCCGAAAATTTTGTTGCGCAGCAGTTTCGTAGCAGTAACAATCAGCAATGTTTTTATTGGCGTGAAGGTACAGCAGAGATCGAGTTTTTACGCTTGATTGATGGTGAGATTGTTCCGGTTGAAGTGAAAGCTGGCTGGGTGACTCAGGCAAAAAGTCTGAAGGTGTTTGTGCAAAAATATGCTCCGACTAGGCAGGTTGTCTTGAGTGGAAAGCCTTTTGCGGTCAACCGTAAAACCGGGGTTCATTCCTATCCGCTTTATCTTGCCGGTAAAGTTCTGTTGTGATGAGGTGAAATATTGAGTAGATGTGGATAATTGATAATTGATAATGTAGGAGTCGCTCTTCAGGGCGCGGATGCTTGGAGTGCAATATACCTATTGGTGGTTGAAAAACAAATAGCGGAAGATTGATACTAATTAGGTGGCTATTCGCAACGTTTTTCCAGCACCAGCAAATAGGGTGCATTGTTGCGATTCATCGGCTGTAGGCGCAGCACCTGCCATTGCTTGCTATCGAGTTGACTACATAGTTGCTCAATGGCGCTGCATTCTTGGGTGGCTCCGCTGTGGCCGGTGTACAGTACTAGTGCGATTCGTCCCCCTGTCGCCAGTAATTGTGTGGCTTGATCAATGGCGGCGCAACTACTGTTAGCAGTGGTGGTAGTGGCGTGGTCGCTGCCGGGCAGGTAGCCGAAGTTGGCGATGATCGCCTTGGGAGCCTGGTCCAATTGCTGTGGCAGTTGGCTGTGACAGCCGTGATACAGGGAAACTCCTTGCGGTGCCACTTGTTGGTTTTCTGTTAGTTGCCGGACGCTGAAGCCTGCTGTTGCTAGGCGTTTGCTGGTGCTGTCGATGGCTTGGCGTTGAATGTCGAAAGCAAGAACGTTGCCCTTGTGCTGTGCAGTAACCTGCTGCGCCAGCCATAGGGTGTCATGACCGCGCCCGGCGGTCAGGTCGATGCCGAAATCCCCAGGATTGAGTACTTCATTCAAGAGTAAATGCGCCCGGTCGATCATGTCGATAAGTGGATTGTTTATGCTTTCCATTGCTGTCCTCCGTGGCTGATTGGGATAACAACTGCGTGGTTGCTAATATGGGCTATAAACGCTATATTGCGCGGATGAAAAGTGCTTTCGCGTCAGGAGACTGTCTCATCAACAGCCTTCCGGCATCAAATAACAAGGTAGGAATTTATGCAACGAATTTATCTCGATAACAACGCCACCACTATTGTCGATCCACAAGTACGTGAGGCGATGGATCCTTTTTACTGCCAGATGTATGGCAACCCTAATTCGCTACACTCCTTTGGCATCGAAGTGCGCCCCTATCTGCACCGTGCCATGGAGCAGCTATATGCTGGAATTGGTGCTAGTGACGAGGATGATGTTATCGTTAATTCGTGTGCCACCGAGGGCAATAATACGGTGCTGATGGGGATGTATTTCAGCTTGTTTAAGGACACCCGCAAAAAAGAATTAGTGACCACGCAGCTCGAACATCCTTGTGTTCGTGAAGCATGCCGTTTTTTGGAGACCCTGGGGGTGAAGGTTACCTATCTGGCTCCCGACAACGATGGTTTGATCACCGCTGATATGGTCAAAGAGGTGGTTAACGATAAAACGGCATTAGTCTCTGTGATGTGGGCTAATAATGAAACGGGTCTGATTCTGCCCATGAAAGAGATTGCCGAAACTTGTAAAGAGAATGGGGTTTATTTTCACACCGATGCTGTTCAGTCGATTGGCAAGTTAGATGTGAATCTACAGGAAGTTCCCATCGACTATCTGACCTTTAGCGCACATAAATTTCATGGTCCCAAGGGGGCAGGTGGTTTATATATCCGCAATGGGGTAACGTTGCCGCCGCTATTGCATGGTGGTGAACAGATGGGTGGTCATCGCGCCGGAACCGTTGATGTTGCCGGAATGGTCGGCATGGGCAAGGCGATGGAGTTGGCTGTTGAGAGCCTTAATTATGAAGAGCGGGAAGTGCGCCGACTGCGCGATAGACTCGAAGATGCCTTGCTGCAAAACGCCGATGTACTGGCGGTAGGTGATCGTGCATTGCGTACCCCGAATACCGTCTATGTGAGTATTCGCGGCGTTGAAGGGGAAGCGATGATCTGGGACTTGAATCAGCACGGTATTGCCGCTTCTACCGGTAGTGCTTGTGCGTCGGAATCATTGGAAGCCAGCCCAATTTTAACCGCTATTGGTGCTGATAAGGAGCTGGCTCATACCGGGGTGCGTTTTAGTTTGTCGCGTTTTACCACTGAGCATGAAATTGATTTCACTATTGATGTGGTGAACAGGGCGATTGTGCGCTTGCGGCAGTTGTCTACATCATATTGATTAACAGTAATTACTCAGCGTGCTTAACTTTGAGGTACTGAGTAGTTACGATTAGTATACTGGAGTAACGATTATGGCTAAAAACGATCTGATTGGTGGTTCGTTGTGGGAACAGTATTCACAAAAAGTTGCCGAACGGATGAATAATCCGCGCCATTTTGGTGAGTTGACCGAAGATGACGCCAAAAAGATGAATGGTCGGCTGATTGTCGCCAATGAAGGTGCTGAATCCTGCGGTGATACCGTGCGTTTGTTTTGGATTGTTGGCAACGATGACGAGGTGATCAAGTTGGCAAAATTCAAGTCGTTTGGCTGTGGTACCGCTATTGCCTCCACCGATATGATGGCTGAAATGTGTATTGGTAAGACCGTTGACGAGGCGACGAAGATCACCAATCTCGATGTCGAAAAAGCGTTGCGCGATAGCGAGGATCAGGCAGCCGTGCCACCGCAAAAGATGCATTGTAGCGTTATGGCTTACGAGGTGATTAAGCAAGCTGCGGCTATCTATCGCAATGTCGATGTTGCCACGTTGCAGGAGAAAGATATTGTCTGTGAGTGCGCTAGAGTGTCGTTGCAGATGGTGGAAGATGCGATTCGTATAAACGATTTAACCACCGTTGAGGAGATTACCGATTACACCAAGGCCGGTGCTTTTTGTAAATCGTGCATTGAGCCTGGTGGTCACGAGAAGCGTGAGCTGTATCTGGTAGATATACTTGCCCGGGTGCGCGGTGAAATTGAGCGCGAGAATAATCCAAACGGTGTTATCAGCGATGATTTTCTCGGTTTGTCGATTGTCAAGCAGATCAAGGCTATTGAGGCTTCGTTAGATCGATATATTCGTCCGGCGTTGGCGGGGGATGGCGGCGGTGTTGAGCTGGATGATGTGCGCTGCGCTGACGATGGTCTCGTTTATGTTCATATTAAATATCAAGGCTCGTGTAAAGGTTGTGCCGGTAGTGTTGCCGGTACGTTGGGCTTTGTGCAAAAAAGTCTACAGGGTACGGTTAGTGAGAAAATACGTGTAGTGGTAGATTAAGAAGGATTATCAGGGAGATAAGTAGATGGCATTGTTACAGGTACGACACTATCCAGACACTGTTTTAACGAAAATATCGCGTCCTGTTACCGAGTTTGATGCCGGGTTACGCACCTTAGCGACTGATATGGTGGAGACCATGTATGCGGCACCGGGGGTTGGTTTAGCCGGACCGCAAGTGGCAGTACTCAAGCGCGTGGTGGTGATCGATTGTGGTGATAAGGATGATCCGAAGTTGGTTGTAGCGGTGAATCCCGAAATTCTTGAATATGATGGTGAGTCTTACGAGGAAGAAGGCTGTCTGTCTGTTCCCGAGTATTATGCGAATGTTAAGCGCAGTGCATGGGTGCGGGTTCGTTTTCAAAACTTGCAGGGTGAAGCTGTTGAGTTGGAGACTGAAGGGTTGCTGGCGGTATGTTTTCAGCATGAGATAGATCATCTCAACGGAAAACTGTTTGTTGATAGGCTGTCGTCGCTAAAAAAAGGGATTTTTCGCAAAAAATATAAAAAAATTATGGAACAACGTCAGGAGCAATTATGATTGAGGAAAAAAGTATCCGTACCGTATTCATGGGCACTCCCGATTTTGCTCTGTCAACCCTAGCAGGTCTGATCGATCTTGAGCTGAACATGGTTGGAGTTTTTACCCAGCCTGATCGACCCAAGGGGCGAGGGAAAAAGCTGGCGGCTCCACCGGTTAAGGAACTGGCTGCAAAACACGGGATTCCGGTGTTTCAACCGCAACGCTTGCGTGATGAAGAAGCGGTGGTGCAGGTGGCAGAATTAGCGCCAGATCTCATCGTGGTGGTTGCCTACGGTCAGATTTTGCCGCAATCGGTATTGGATATCCCCAAATATGGTTGTATTAATGTTCATGCCTCATTGTTGCCACGTCATCGCGGTGCCGCGCCGATCAATAAAGCGATTATCGATGGTGATCAAATTGCCGGTGTGACCACCATGATGATGGATATCGGTCTTGATACTGGCGATATGTTGGTGAAGCACTCTGTGGATATTTTTCCGCAAGAGACGGCGGGTCAGTTGCATGATCGACTGGCGAAGTTGGGTTGTGAAGCGATGGTCGAGACCGTTGCGCGGCTGTGTGCCGGAACTCTGAAGCGTGAATCGCAAGATGATAGCCAGAGTACTTATGCGTCGATGATGAAAAAAGAGGATGGTCGTATCGACTGGCAACAGGATGCCGCTACGATTCATAATCTGGTGCGTGGTCTCGATCCATGGCCGGGGGCATATACTACCCTTGAAGGAGAAACATTAAAGGTTGCCGATACCAGAGTCTGCGAAGGTTCAGGAGTTTCAGGCACTGTGTTGCACGCCGATGGTGATGGGGTGATTGTTGCCTGTGGTGATGGCGCATTGAAGATTGATGGGTTGCAATTGCCGGGAAAGAAGCGTTTATGTGCGGCAGATTTTCTGCGGGGGCGGACGCTGGAAGTTGGTACGCAACTGGGAAGTTAGGTCGCCTGAGGCGATTGTCTCAACTAATACCGGAGATTTATCATGTATAAGTATTTATTCGGTCCCGTCCCCTCCAGGCGACTTGGAATATCCCTGGGTGTTGACATGGTTCCGAGAAAAGTCTGTTCTCTGGATTGTGTTTACTGTGAGGTGGGTAAAACAACAAAGTTAACCCTTGAGCGGAAAGAATACATTCCTAGCGAAGCAATTATCCGGGAATTGAGCGACTACTTCGCTGATAATCCCGACCCCGACTATATTACCTTTTCCGGCTATGGTGAACCCACCCTGAATCTGCAAATTGGTGAGGTAATTACTTTTATTAAAAGCACTAGGCCCGATATTCCTATTGCCGTGCTCACCAACGGAACCCTGCTTTACGATCCGCAGGTCAGAAAAGAATTGAAGAATGCCGATCTGGTGTTGCCGTCGCTGGATGCGGCTACGATAGCTGTTTTTGTCAGAATCAATCGCCCGGCTCCTGATTTGAATTTTGAAAATTATTTGCAGGGGTTGATCGATTTTAGGCGAGAGTTTAGCGGTAAGATTTGGCTGGAGGTGTTGATTTTACCCGGGTACAATGACTCGGAAGAGGAAATTGCAGCCATGGCGGAAGTGATTCGGAAGATCAATCCCGAAGCTGTGCAGATTAATACCCTTGATCGTCCCGGAACCGAATCTGGTTTGCGAGGAGCTACGGAAGCAGAATTGCGTAGGGTGGTTGATCTTTTAGCTTTAGACAAGGTTGAGATCATTGCTGCCGCGCTTAAAAGGAAAAATTTACCGGCTTATCGCAGCGATGCCGAGAACGCGATTCTTGAAACTATAGCTCGGCGCCCCTGTACTCTGAACGACCTGCACCAGATCTTGGGGTTGCATGTGAACGAAATCAATAAATATCTTGATGTGCTCGAAGCAGCAGGAAAAATCGAGACGGTTGAACAGGAACGCGGTGTTTTTTATCAGAAAAAAGCCTGAATCCGATTGTATATATCCAAGACTTGCCGATTCAGTAATTTACACAGTAGCGAACCTGTGCTTTATCCCTTGAAAATCGGATCGATACTGCTTATATTCGCCCCTGATGCTGATATAAAGGGTAATGGTGCAGTGGCAGCCAATGGTGGTGCTGCTAATTTTTTGCATGAACATAAAGGGCAAAAACAACATGTTAAATAATGTGAAAACTGTCGGCTTAATGGCGTTAATGACGATTTTGTTGATGGTGTTTGGTGGTATTCTGGGTGGGAAAGTAGGCGTTATTTTTGCCTTGGTTATGGCGGCGGTGATGAATCTGGGTTCTTACTGGTTTTCCGATAAAATCATCATGCGCATGTACAAGGGTAATGAAGTGACCAGTGGTGAGCTGTACGATGTGGTGCAGGAGTTGTGTAATCGCAATCAACTGGTGATGCCCAAGGTGTTTGTCATTCCTGAATCGACACCCAATGCTTTTGCTACCGGGCGTAATCCTCAGCACGCCGTTGTTGCAGCAACGCAGGGGATCATGAGCATTCTCAGTCGTGATGAGTTGATGGGGGTGATGGCACATGAGCTGTCCCATGTTAAACATCGTGATATTTTGATCGGTTCTATTGCGGCTACCATCGCCGGAGCGATCTCCTATATGGCAACCATGGCGCAGTGGGCGATGATTTTTGGTGGCTTAGGTGGCGACGATGAAGAGGGTGGCAGTAATATCTTTGTGATGATTATCACCATGATTTGTGCGCCGATTGCAGCTATGCTGGTGCAGATGGCGGTATCGCGCTCGCGCGAATACGCGGCGGATCGTGGTGGCGCGGCCATGTGTGGGAACCCCTACTTTTTGGCCAGTGCACTGCGTAAGCTGGAGAGCGCCAACCATCAACGCCCCATGCACAATGTTAATGATGCTACGGCGCACATGTTTATTGTTAGTCCGTTGTCCGGTAAAGGTTTTCAGAGTATGTTTTCTACCCATCCACCTATGGATGAGCGGGTGCGACGCTTAAATGAGATGGCGTAAGCATCATCCTTGTTGGTTGTTGTGAAAAGAGGAGATGATGAATATTTAAGGCGGGGACATGTTGAACATGTCCCCGTTTTGTTGTGTGTTTTGGTTGTTTTGAGGTGAAATTCAGGTGGCAAAAGCAAAGAAAATAGTGGCAAATGATGCTCGTTCAATAGCGTTTCAAGTATTGTGTCGGGTTGAGGATGGCGCATACTCCGATCTGGCTCTCGATGGTGCTTTGGACGCAATGCCTGATCTGGATCGGCGTGAACGTGGGCTGGCAACTCAGTTGGTGTATGGTGTGTTGCGCCGGCGTGGCAATCTTGACCATATTTTAGCGGCCTATTGTCGTCAGTCTCTAGCTAAGCTGGAACCACAGGCGTTGTGTTTGTTGCGTCTGGGTGTGTATCAGTTGTTTTATTTGGATAAGGTTCCCCGGCGAGCCGCCGTGCATAGTACGGTGGAGCTGGCTCGACAGATGGGTCTCGAACGGGTGACGGGACTGGTCAATGGTATTTTGCGTTCGTGTATCCGTGAGCCACAGCGGGTTAAGTGGCCTGATGCTGATGTTGATCCCATAGGTTGGTTGACCCATTACGGTTCGTTGCCCTGTTGGTTAGCCAAGCGCTGGCTAAATGAATTTGGCGGCGAAGAAGCTGGATTATTAGCTAAGGCGATGTTACAGGTTCCGCCAGTCACGCTCCGGGTGAATACGCTGAAGATAGATCGTGATGCGTTTATCGAAAAGTTGGCAAAGGCTGATATTGTTGCGCGAGCAACCCGTTTTGCCCCCGAGGGGGTGGTGATCGAGAGCGGGCAGCTGCGTTTGTTGTCAGTTGATGATACGACCTTGTATCAAATTCAGGATGAGGCGAGTATGCTTATCGCACACTTGCTAGCTCCAAAGGCGGGTGACAGGGTGTTGGATGCGTGTTCGGCACCGGGCGGAAAAACCACCCATCTGGCTGCATTGAGCAATAATCGGGCTGAAATCGCGGCGCTGGATCTGCATCAGAAGCGTTTGACCTTGGTGCAACAGAGCGCCGAGCGTCTGGGTTGCACCTCTATTACGACCCATCCTTGGGATATGACCCAGCCATGTTCTCTGTTTCCCAAGGAACATTTTGATCGTGTGCTGGTTGATGCTCCGTGCAGTGGGCTTGGTGTCTTGCGCCGCAATCCAGAATCGCGCTGGCGACGCGGTGAAAAAGATGTGTGCCGTTTGGCTAAGCTGCAGAGAAAAATTCTCGTTCAAGCAGCAGAGCTGGTGGCTCCAGGTGGTCTGTTGCTGTATTCGTTGTGTACCACTACGGCAGAAGAATCGAAACAGGTTGTGGAGTCATTTTTAGCGCAGCATACCGATTTTAAGCAGGAAGATCTGCGCTCTAGCTCACCGGATCACTGGGCGGAACTGTTCGATGAGCAGGGGCGCTTATCCACCTTGACCACGTATCATGATGGGATGGATTGCTTTTTTGCTGTTGCGTTGCGGCGTAAATAAGTGTGAAGTTATTGATAAAATGGAGTTGTGTTGCCCATGGAAAGGGTGTCTGTCGCCCGGATGGCGACAGTCAAGTACCCATGGATGGGTTTAACGTCCCTTGGAATGGGCAGCGCAACTCCATAATAATAATTGTCGAATAGAAAACCAATTGTTGTTTGATCTCATAATCTAGTTGGAGCTGAATATGATTAAAATTTCTCCGTCGATTCTTTCTGCCGATTTTGCCCGTCTTGGTGCCGAAATTCGAACCGTGGAACATGCTGGTGCCGACTATATTCATGTCGATGTGATGGATGGTCATTTTGTCCCCAATATTACTATTGGTGCTCCCGTGGTTCAGGCATTGCGTCAGGTGACCGATCTACCTTTGGACGTTCATTTGATGATCGAAAACCCCGATCTGTATATTCCCGATTTTGCCGCCGCCGGTGCGGATATTATTACTGTGCATCAAGAGGCGTGTCCCCATCTGCATCGAACGATTCAGTTAATTCATAGCCTGGGGAAAAAAGCCGGGGTGTCGATCAATCCGGCTACTCCTGCCTCGACCCTTGAGGTGATTATGGATGAGGTGGATCTGGTGCTGGTGATGAGTGTGAATCCCGGTTTTGGTGGGCAGAGTTTTATCGCGTCAATGTTGCCGAAGATCAAACAATTGCGCCAGATGATCGAGCGCAGTGGTCGTGCTATTGAATTGGAGGTTGATGGCGGGGTGAAAACGGATAATATTGGCGAGATTGCCGCCGCTGGTGCCGATGTGTTTGTTGCCGGTAGCGCTGTTTTTAATGTACCGGACTATAGCGATGCGATTGCCGCATTACGTGACAATGTGATTTAGGTGCTTACATGGTATACAATCAACCGGAAATTTCTCCTTGATTTAATAGCGGTATTTATGGTAATTAGCTGCATACTGTATACAAAAGGTCTGTCGTGTTTTGCGATAAAAAGGGCGGTTCGATGCTCTTTTTGTGGGGAATAAAAAGCTCTCTTGCAGGCGAGGGCATGGGTAACACAGGAGGTCATATTGTCTGAAATAGTTTTTTCCAGCTGGGGAAGAAAAGTTGTCGATAACCGCAATGGCGGTGATGCTGACTTGGCTTCGTTGAAGCTTAAGCTTCCTACGGAATATCTGGGTGATAGCAAGGTTCGTGCTTTTATTGGCTGGGATGGTCTTGTTCTGCTTGATAAGGACACCGATGTCGTGGTCATGGCCGCAGAGTACATGAAGCGCGTGCAGGAGAAGCACTGTTGCGGTAAATGTACGCCGGGTAAAAAGGGAACCCGCGTGCTACAGGATACATTGGCGCGTATTGTTCAAGGGCATGGCGAAGAAAAAGATCTGGATATTATTCAGAATCTTTCCAGTCTGCTTGAGGGCTGTAAGTGTACCCTATGTATGACGTCGGTTATTCCAATTATGGATACCGTGACCCATTTTCGTGATGACTACATGGCGTACATCAGTGGCGGTCGTAAGCCCAAGTATGCCGGTGGCTATCGTGATAAGGTGACAGCTCCATGTATGGATCGCTGTCCTGCACATGTCGATATTCCAGCTTACGTTGAAGATATTAAGAACTATCGTTTTGAGGATTCTCTGGCAACTATTCGTGAGCGGATGCCGATTGCTGCGGTTTGTGGGCGCGTTTGTCCCCATCCTTGTGAAACAGCATGTCGTCGTGCGTTGATCGATGAACCGATTAGCATTATGGTGCTAAAGCGTGTTGCTTCGGATCATGAATGGATGCACCACAAGCCTGCGCCAAAGATTACCAAGCCCCCTACGGGGAAAAAGGTTATGGTGGTTGGTGCTGGTCCTGCCGGATTGACCTGTGCCTATAACTTGGCGTTGCAGGGACATAAGGTCAAAATTATTGACATGCTTTTCGAGCCCGGCGGTACCGTTGCTGTAGGTATTCCCGATTATCGGATGCCACGTTATTTGTTGCAGCGTGAAGCTGATAACATTGCTGCTCTGGGGGTTGATATTGAATACGGTGTCAAATTGGGTCGCGATGTTTCCCTGAAAGAGTTGAAGCAACAGTACGATGCCGTATTTCTTGGCACCGGCGCTTTCAAGTCCAAGCCCATGGGTGTCGAAGGTGAGGACGCCGGATACGAAGGGTTCTCCGATGGTGGAATTAACTATTTGCGAGCTGTTGCTTTAAATGAGGGGATGAAAACTCCCAAGCGGGTTGTCGTTGTTGGTGGTGGTAATACCGCTATTGACTGTGTGCGCGTCGCATTACGCGAAGGGGCTGAAGAGTCAATTCTGGTTTATCGCCGCACCCGTAACGAGATGCCGGCGGAATCGTATGAGGTTGATGATGCCGATGAGGAAAATGTCAAATTTGAATTTCTGGTCAATCCGACCCGTCTGGTTACTAAAAACAATAAAATTACCGGTGTAGAGGTGGTCAAAATGGCTCTTGGAGAGCCGGATGATTCCGGTCGTCGTCGACCTAAACCTATTGAGGGTTCAGAATATGTTCTCCCGTGCGATATGGTTATTCCGGCTATTGGTCAAGATCCCGATCTCTCCTATCTTGAAGAGAGCGACATCAAGCAGACTCGCTGGAGTAGTATTGTTACTCACGGTGGAACGATGATGACCGATGATGAAGGAGTTTTTGCCGGTGGTGACTGCGAATATGGGGCGATGACGGTTGTGTTGGCTGTTGGTCATGGTAAGCGTGCCGCCAGTGTCATGAATCGTTATTTAACCGATGGAAAAGCGATTCTCGATGATGATGAAGCACTTGAGGATGCGGTCAATAGCCTTGGCGTATTTAATGATGATGAAAAGATTCCGCTCCTCGGTGGCTTGCATCGTGAGCATCAACCCAAGATTGATGGTCCCGAACGGGCAACAAATAACGATGAGATAGAGTTAGCCATGCCTGAAAGTCAGGCTGTAGTTGAGGCAGATCGTTGTTTACGCTGTTATCGTGTTGCGATGGTTGCCATCGATAAATAAACGATATTGGTAGTTGCAGTAGGGCTAAAAACGGACACTAAGCTTTAGGATTTTTCATATGAGCAATAAAAGTGAAAATGCAATGGTTAATCTTACGATTGATGGTCAGGATGTTCAGATTGAAGCAGGGGCAACCATCATTGTCGCTGCGGAAAAGCTCGGCATTAAAATCCCGACCATGTGCTATCTGAAAAAACTCTCTACCACGGGTGCGTGCCGGGTCTGTCTGGTAGAGGTTGAAGGGGTCGTAGAACCTATAACCGCATGTAATACAGTTGCAACAGAGGGAATCGTTGTCACCACGCAATCTGATAAGATCGAGAGGATGCGTAAGGATATGATTCGCCTGATGTTGGTTAATCACCCCCTCGATTGCCCTGTGTGTGATGCGGCTGGTGAATGTGATTTGCAAGATATTTGCTTTGACTTTCATGTGCTGGATCAGCCATACAGTGCCGAAGATGTTGCCATGCCAAAGGTGACCGATTGGCCTTTGATCGAAAATATCCCTTCTCGCTGTATTCTGTGTGAAAAATGTGTAAAGGTTGGTCATGAGTTGACCGGTATCGGTGATTTCTGTGTCACTGAGCGTGGGGATAAAGCGTATATTGGGCGTAACCCGGATAATGAGATTGATCCCTATATTGAAGGCAATGCTGTTGCGGTTTGTCCCGTAGGGGCGATGATTTCTAAGCCGTTTAAGCATGCTTCCCGTTGCTGGACGCTGGATAAGATGCCTTCAATTGGTTTTTCCGGTGGTAGTTTGGAGCAGGTTGATCTAAATGTTAAACAGAACAAGCTGTTTCGCATCACCTCCAAGGATGATGTGACTATTAATGATGGTATGTTGAGCTTTGACTCATCGTTTGGTTACGGATTTGTCAATGCGCCCGAGCGCTTGTTGCAACCCACGCTTAAGCAACAGGTTACAGACTGGGAAACAGCTCAAAAGGCTATTCTTGCTAAAGCCAAAGAGGTTGGCGGCGCTGCTGTTGCCGGGTTGTCTTCGGCACGATTAACCGTTGAAGAGAACTATCTGTTCCAAAAACTGTTTCGCGCTGGGTTTGGCAGTAATAATATCGATTCTGATGCCCGTTTCGGCATGCTGAAGGCCTCCGATGCGTTAAAACAAACGCTGGGTTTGCGTGGTGCCAGTGCTGGTGTCGACAAAATTGCCGATGCCGATGCTGTGCTGGTTTTTGGTAGTGATATTACCTCCGAGCAGCCACAGGTTAATTATCAGATTCAACGGGCTTTACGCCAAAATGATGCACAACTGGTTGTGGCAAATATGCGTAACGTGCGTATTGCCGGGCTGTCAAACAGCTTCTTGAATTACACTCCCGGTAGTGAAGCGCTGCTGGCTGGTGCTTTGACAAAATTGATCGTTGCTAATGGTCAAGCTAATAATGCTTTTGTAAAAAAATATGTAAAGAATACCGCCGACATCAAAAAAGTTCTGGCGGGTGTTGATGTTAAGAAGGCTGTAGCGGCAACAGGTGTATCATTGGAATTGCTCCAAGATGCCGCTGTTGCTCTGGGTGAAGCATCAAGCGTCGCAATTATCTTCGGTGCCGATGTAACCAAGTCTGCCCAGTGCGTCGAGATAACCAAAGCCTTGGCAAATCTGGCTCTAGTTACCGGAGCGTTATCTGCTGACGGCGGTGGCATGTTGCCCGTGGATGAAAAGCCTAATATGCAAGGGCTGCTCGATGCTGGCGTTTGTCCTGAGTATCTACCCGGTTATCAAGGGTATGCTGGCGCAGCTGCCAAGTTTGCTAAGGGTTGGAATGTTGCCGCCTTGCCCGAAGGTGGCATGAATGCATTAGAGATTTTGACTGCTATTGAGTCAGGTTCTATTCGCTTTTTGTACCTAGCAGGGACAAATCCTCTGGTAACTTTTGCTGATAGTGGTCGCTGGAAAAAGGCGCTGAATAAGGTTGAGTTTCTGGTTGTGCAAGATATCCTTGCTTCCGAACTTACGCAAATGGCTGATGTTGTATTGCCTGCAGCAGCGTATGCCGAAAAATCGGGAACATATATTGCCTGTGATCATCGTGCCGGTATGTTAGGGAAATCAATTAACCCAGCGGGTGAATCTCGCAGTGATAAACAAATTTTTGCTGAGCTATATGGCGCATTGAATGGCTCTGCCCAGACGCTATGTAATCAAGAGATCTTGGCTGAGATGGCTGAACTCAGTGGTTTGTTTAGTAGTGTGGAAGTGACGGGTGATATCTATACCAGTTCATGCGCCAAAGCCGCTTATACTCCTGCGGCTGCATCACTGATTTTCTCTCCCTTTGCCAAGGTAAAAGCAGTTAAGGGGTTGCAGTTGTTGACCGGTAAAATGCACGCTCACACCGGTGTTACTTCGACCTATGCTGCTGGAGCTATGGACATTGCTCCGGCTGGTTATATAGAAATCAGTCAGCAGGATGCTGATACAGCAGGTGTGGTTGATGGAGTGCAGGTGACTGTTAAGAGTGCTGTCGGTTCTGCCACTGGGGTTGCTCGCGTTAGTAGTTATGTGCCTCAGGGAGTGCTGTTTGCTCCGTATCACTTTGCACAGCTCAATGCTCAGCAGGTTGTACCTGTTGGTCAAAATATGGTTTCTGTTGAGGTTGCTAAAGTCTGATTTTTTAAATAATAGTCGAAATACTAAAAAGCCCCGACCTTGGTCGGGGCTTTTTTTATTAATTCAATGCTGCTAGCATGTTTAAGAATTCGGTTGGGGTAAATGCTGGAATTGTTGCATGTTTAAAGTCTTTTATGTTTCTGGTGACAATGTACTCTGCTCCAGCATGTCGTGCCGATTCATGCAAAACTGAATCTTCAAAATCGCTAAACTTTGAATTTAAAGCATTTTTAATCACGAGCCGATTAACTGATGCTACTTCGAAGAGCGCCATTATTGAGTTAATGCTTTTAATCGCCAGTTCTTTATCTAAGTTCTTGGATAAAAGATAATGAATTGTTGTAACGGTCGTAGCGCAAAGAAAACCATCTATTTCTGACTGTTCAACCTTAGACATTAAGTGTGATGCATGCTCAGAAAAAGGTTTACGCTCTAAAAGTACATCTAGAATGATATTCGTATCAAAGAGCACTTTCATAGAAATTTATTTTCGAGATGCTTTTTGTAGTCATTTTCAGAAAGATTTTGATCTTTTAAAATTCCTTGTAGTGATTGAACTGTTGGAGTGATAATGTTGTTATCCTTCAACTTTTCATTTTTTATAATGACAAAAAAATCAGCTACAATCTTCGAAACAGATTTTCCTGTTTGAGCAGAATATTCTTTTGCTGATTCTATTAAATGTTCATCTAGTCTTAATGTTAATTTTGTGTTCATGGTGAGCATCCCTCCTTTATTGTGACGTACTATTTTTATATCATAATACGTCAGGGAGTGCGAAATGTCAATTCCAGCAAAAAGCTTAGGGGTATCCTCGGTTTTACCGGAGGGAGTTGCTACTCTTGGTAGTGAATAATGACCAGCAGGCAGTTACCGTCGGCAATAACATTGATGCCATTCTCCTGACACCTCTCTACGGCAATCTTGCTTTCGGCACCGGGTTGCATCCAGATATTTTTTATCCCTTTTGTGATCGCTTGCTCTACTACCTGTTCGGTAATTTTTGGCGGAGTGATGATGGATAGGCTGTCAACTGTATCTGGTAGATCAAGCACTGAGGCAACGCATGGGACTCCTTCAATGATATCTGCTCGTGGGTTTATGGGGATGACGTTGCGGTTGTTTTGTTGATACCAGCGTAAAATTTTGTTGCCATATTTAGCTCGATTGGTTGATGCTCCGGCAACAGCAAAGGTCGAAGCTGCTAGGAATTGCTTGATTTGTTCATCAATTTGAGCCATTTGTTCCTCCTAAATTTTGTTGACAATTGCCTGCCTAGCCAGTTCATCGCAGCGCTCATTTTCTTCGTGTCCGGCGTGACCCTTGACCCACTTCCATTGAACCTGATGGTCGGTCACTGCCTTGTCGAGGCGTTCCCATAAATCGCGGTTCATGACCGGTTTTCGTTGTGAGTTTATCCAGCCCTTTTTTTTCCAGCCCACGATCCATTCGGTCATCCCTTTACACACGTATTGTGAGTCTGTGGTCATGGTTACCTTGCTGGGTCTTTTCAGCGATTCAAGACCGACAATGGCTCCAAGCATCTCCATACGGTTGTTGGTAGTGTCGGGAGCGTAGCCGCTAAGCTCTTTGGTGTGTTTGCCGTAGCGCAGGATTGTTCCGTAGCCACCTGGGCCGGGATTGCCGCTACAGGCACCATCGCTAAAGATTTCGACGGTAAGAGGCTCGCTGGTTGGTTGTGTGTGTGTTTGTTTTGCTTCGATCATATCAACGCATCCTGTTGGTTAAATGATTGATTATAGCGGAATGAGGTGTACTGAAAGCAATTACTGGTAAATTTTACTTTATTGCCGACATTCAGTGTGTTTTTGCCGACATTCAGTGTAAATGAATTTGCGAGGGCATCATACTTTACTTTAGTATAGTCGGCAGGAGTTGTTAAGAGCCAAAAGCCTTATCAGAATGCGCAGGGGTGGTGTTTACAACAAGAGGTCATGTCGGACACAAAGTCGCCTGACGAGGGCTTATGACTTGAATTTAGGTCCCGCTTTTCTCCCCGCTTATGCAAGCAAGCTTGCAACACAGAAATATCCTTGCTGCTCAGCTCCGCCGGTTCTCTTTTTGAAGTATACGATTGTGCCGAACAATTGTATTGACTTTCTTCTGATATGAACATATAGTTCAGCTATGAAAGAATTACTATATCAATATAATCCGTGGTGGGAAGAATCGTTCAAAAACGAAAATGTAAAACCACGTGAAAAGTATCTCGTTGAATTCAGAAAATATTTAGAATTTAAGCAAATAATCATCCTCACAGGTCTTCGTCGTGTAGGCAAAACAACCTTGATGAAGCTAATTATTGAGGAGCTCATAGCCAAAGGTATCGACTCAAGAAATATTTTGTATGTAAGCCTAGATGACTATTTATTACACAAAAACAATATCATAGAAATTATTAATGGGTTCAGAAAAGTTCATAAAATAAAAATAGAAGAGAAAATATATCTATTCCTTGACGAGGTTACATCCAAAGATGATTTTCATGTTCAGTTAAAAAATATCTATGATTCCCAGAATACCAAACTATTTGTAGCATCGTCATCTGCATCAATGCTACGTGACAAAAAAGCCAGTTTGACAGGTCGAGCCATAACATTTGAAATAAAACCACTCGATCTTGAAGAATATTTATTTTTCAATGAAATAAGAATTAAAAAGAGAGATAAACAATTATACAAATCACACTTTCTTGAATACTGCAAAGTCGGTGGATTACCAGAAAATGTCATAAACCCAAACAGAGAATATTTAATGAATCTGGTTGATGACATTATTCAAAAAGACATAACTGCTTTTCATGCCATTAAAAACCACCAAATAGTTCGAGATTACTTTACCCTTTTAATGGAGCGAAGCGGTAAGCAATTGAGCATAAACAAAATTGGAAAAATCCTTGGGATATCACCCGATACCTCAAAAAGATATCTAAGTTACTTTGAATCTACCTACCTTATTCATCTCCTTCCGCGTTGGGGAAAAACAAACCAAAAATTATTATCGGCTAAAAAAATATACGCGTCTGATCTTGGCATAAAATATATGTTCATGGGTGAAAGTGACCTTGGCAGTTATTTTGAAAACTATATTTATTTATTGCTGAGAAACACAAAGACTCTATATTACCTATACGAAAACACAACAGAAATTGATTTCTTCACAGAAGATAAAATTCTCATAGAATCAAAGTTTTACGCAGAGCTCAACAAAAAGCAGGAGAAACTATTTAATGAATATCCTGCCAATAAAAAATTGGTAATTGACTCCGTAGAAAGGTTAGAGGTTCTGAATGAGATTTGAGATAATTCTGGGGACACTATACCTATCTATTGATAGTGATGTGGTGTCCTAGGGATTTCCTAAAACGCCTCTTTGTTTCACAACTGCCCCATAAGGCGCAACATTGCGTCCAACGCCGTATAGGGATGTGGTGGGCAGCCGGGGATGTACAGATCGACGGGGAGTATGTCGCCGATGCCGTTGTTGGTCTCAGGGCTGTCCTTGAACGGGCCACCGCCGATGGCGCAGGCTCCCGAGGCTATGACCAGCTTTGGTTCGGGAATGGCTGCGTAGGTGTCGAGAAGGGCGCTCTTCATGTTTTCGGTTACCGGGCCGGTGACGATGATGCCATCGGCATGACGGGGTGAGGCGACGAATTGGATGCCGAAACGTCCGAGATCGAAGTTGAGGGTGCCGAGTACGTTGAGATCGGCTTCACAGGCATTGCAACCGCCTGTCGAAACTTGACGCAGCTTGAGGGAGCGCCCGAACAGTTTCTTCATTTTTGCATCGAGAGCTTCGACCATTTTGAACTCTGTTTCGTCAACGATTAACCCTGTTCGGGTACGGCTGGCAAGGTGATAATCGCGACTGAAGCTCAGGGCTCCGTGCTCACAAATGGCGCTGCATTCGGGGCAAAACAGGCATAGCCCCATGTCGAGTTCCAACTTTCCTGCAACCTTTTTCAAGGCATCGAATGGGCAATATTCTATGCATTGGCTGCAATCTGGTTGGCAGTGTTGATGCTCGATTACGGGGAGACCGCGAAAGCGTTCGGGAAGTACCGGCTCCACCTTGGGGTATTTGCCGGTGCGGTGTCCTTGGCGCAAGCGTTCGCGTATTATATTCAGCATATCGATAATTTCCCTCCTAGAGATCAAAACCGCAGTATGAGAGATTGAAGCTCTTATTGCACAACGGAAAGTCAGATATTTGCTCATTGCGCAGTGATAGTGCTAGAGCGCTCCAGTTGTGAAATGATGGATCGACGATCTTATAGCGGGCGATTTTGCCGTTGCCGTCGGTGATGGCCGCATGGATCAATTCGCCGCGCCATCCTTCGCATAGGGCGACAGCCAGCGAATCGGGCGCCAGTGCTTTGGGGGGGGAATAGATATCCCCGGTCGGTAGCTGTTTAAGGGTGTCGCGCAGCAGTTCGTGGGAGGCGTAGATTTCGCGGCGGCGGACGTTTCCCCGGGCGCAAACGTCGCCATCGGTTTCGATTACCGGGGTGTCGAATTTAATTGCACCGGAGGCAAAAGGATGATGTAGCCGCGCATCACGCACCAAACCGCAAGCTTTAGCTGCTATGCCAACCAGCCCTAGTGTTTCAGCGTCATCGGTGGAAACCACCCCAACGCCTTCAAAACGAGCCAGCACCGATGGGTTGTCAAAACACAGTTCAATGGCGCCTCTGGTCTCAGGTTCGAGTACCTCCAGCCGTTGTATAATTTTATCGACCAATGCGTTGTTTAGATCGAACAGGACGCCGCCGGGGCGTACCAGTCCGCGTCCGAAGCGGCTGCCACACAGCTCGGCGGCCAGATTGAGGTAGTCACCGCGCAAGCGACCGCAGAACGAAGCTGTGGGGAGAAAGCCTATATCGGTGGCTAGTCCACCGATGTCGCCAACGTGGTTGGCTAGGCGTTCCAATTCCAGAGCGATGGCGCGGATGGTGCTAGCTCGTGGAAGACCATCGCACTCGGCGAGGCTTTCCAGTACCTTGCTGTAGGCGGTGGTGTGGCCGATGGTGGTGTCACCGGCGGCGGCTTCAATTTGGTATATATTAGCCGGATGAGGCCCACCTATCAACATTTGCTCAATGGCGCGATGTTGAAAGCCGAGGGAGATTTCGAGGTGCATCACTTGTTCACCGTGGCACTGAAAGCGGAAATGACCCGGTTCGATCACCCCGGCATGAACAGGGCCGACGGCAACCTCGTGAACCTCCTCCCCTTCGACGCGGTAGAAATCCATATCGCCTGGTATCGGATGCTGTTTAGTGTCTCGTCCCCAGATATCGCTGGTATCAACCCACGGGTTATGAAAACGTACCGGTTTCAACCACGGATGCCCTTCCGGGCGTACCCCATACTGCTCGGTCAGTTCGCGCTCGAATAGATGCAATTGCGGGCAATCTGGGGTCAGGGAGGGATAACTGTCGCCTACTCTGGTGTGGAGTAGCGCTAGCTCCCCTTGCCAATCGTGGGCGAGGATCGCATAGAGCTCCAGCCCATCAGCGCTTGGGTGGCCGAAAAAACTGGCTACCCGGGCGTGATTGGTTACCTCTTCGAGGAGTGATTCGCGAAAGGTGGCAAAATCGAGGCGGGGTAGCTCGCACAGGGGGATACAGGTTCCGTGTTGGAAGCGGATCAGCTTGGAACGGTTCATGGGTGTACCTCCAGCAGGGCTGCTGCCTCACGCAGAGCAGTTTGTAACGGTTCTGGGATGTAGACGCCGATCAGCAGTACCAACAGCATAAAAGATAACGGGGAGATGTATAGCAGTATTCGATCCTGAAATTGAGGCGTCTTTTGCCCCGGATCCCCCTGAGTGGCCGCGAGAATCGTTGCGCCCATGCCGATAAAAACGATGGCCAGAAGCAATAGGACCAGCAAGCCGATTACCATGTGGTTGTCGGCGAAAATACCGCGTAAGATGGTGAATTCACTGATGAAGGGACCGAAGGGTGGGGAACCGGTGATGGCGAGGAATCCTGCCAGAAACAGGGTGCCGGAGATCGGCAACGTGATCATGGCACCGCGTATTTCGGAGATATTTTTGCTGTCGTAGGCACGCTGAATATTGCCTGCTGCCAGAAATAAACCACCCTTGGTCAAGGCGTTGTTGATAAGATGGAGCATGGCACCGAAGGTCGCCATGCCGCCAATGCCGACGCCGATGGCCAGTATTCCCATGTGTTCAACGGAAGAGTAGGCCAATAGCCGTTTGATATCGGGTTGGCGTACCATGAAGATTGCTGCTAATAGTAAGGAGAACATCCCCATACCGAGTAGTGCCTGACGAGCAAGGTCGCCAGCCCCGGCGGCGGTCATCAGTTGTACCCCGCGCAGAATGGCTAAAAAGGCGACACTGGTGAGTCCACCTGCCAACAGCGCCCCGACCAACCCCGGAGCTTCGCCGTAGGCATCGGGCTTCCAGGTATGCAGCGGAGCCAGTCCCATTTTGGTGCCGAAGCCGACTAACAGAAAAACGAAGCCTGCATGTAGCCACGGGCGTGACAGGCTGGTGGCGTTGCTCAACAGAGTATCAAGATGCAGACAGACGGTGATGTCTCCAGAGAGGGTCGCATAGGCGATAAACAAGATGCCCACCATGGCCAGAGCGATCCCCACCGAGCAGATCAATAGGTATTTCCATGTTGCTTCGATCGAAAGACGGTTGTGGTTAAAATAGATTAGCGGGGCGCTGGCAATGGTGGTTGCTTCAACGGCCATCCATATCAGACCGAGGTGGCGGGCGACAATCGCCAGTGTCATGGCACTGAGGAAAATCAGCAGGCAGGGAACCATCACCCTGTTGCCCCGGTCACGGCGGATATCCAGATAACCAACGGCGTACACCGCACAGCCGAAAAATAGCAGGCTGGTGGTTACCAATACCAACCTTGACAGGGCGTCGAGACCGATCCACTCTCCGCTGGTGGGAAACCAGCCGATGGCGAGCAGCACCGAGAGCAGCAGGTGCAGACCACTGCTTAGCGGTAGCAACAAGGAACGGATCTGGTACCGGGGGATCACCAAGCTGAGAGCGGCAATAGTCAAGGGAAAGAGAATGAGGATTTCAAGCATCGCTTTATTCCTTCAAGGCTGAAAGGCGTTCGGTGTTGAGGGTGGAAAACTCGCGGTTGATATGGTTGAGCACGATCCCCATGACGAAGACACCCACTAGCAGGTCAAGCAGCACTCCGGCTTCAACCATTAGCGGCATGGCGGCACTGAGGAGTACGCCAAAAATGAAGATGCCATTTTCCAGCAGTAGATAACCGAGAATCTGAGTAATGGCTTTGCGTCTGGTGATTAACAACAGAAACCCGGTGAACATGGTTGCCAGCGCCGTCGGTACATAAAATCCTTCGCGGTGTTCGGCGATTAAGGGGAGGAAGTCGGCAAAAATAAATGCACCGGCAGTTGTCAGGGCACCTAGGATCAGAGTTGGTACAAAGCCGATAATGGGTTCAACCTCGCGCCGAATGCGGACCTCGCGAATCGCTCGCAGTAACAAGAAGGGGATGAAGATGCCCTTGAGTATCAAGGCGCTGGCACCGAGGAATAGCGCATGTCCCGACAGACCGTGGGCTGCTAGCGGCAGTAATGCTAATAGTCCCCCCTGTAGTGCCACCATGCGGATGCATGCACCGAGGCGAGCACTGCCCAGGGTGAAAAAGTTGATCAGAATTACCGCGAGCAGTAGCGGATTGATTAGTTCTATCATGGCGTTCTCTCCAGTTTTTGTTTAACGCAACACCAATACCAAGGCAAAAATCGACACCAGTGAGGTTCCGATCAGCATTTGGGGAACGCGCGGTAGCCGCAGCCGTGCCATGATCGATTCGATCACGCCGATAAATACCGCCATGGCGATCAATCCGGCCAGAAACAGCAGGGCATCGCTCAGCCACCAGCCTGTTTGCCACGGCATAGCCAAGCGTACTACCATCGCGCCCATTACCATCATTTTGAGTGACGCTCCGTAAAGAATCATGCCGAAGGCCGGGCCGCTGTGATCGAGAACCATCACCTCGTGGATCATGGTTAATTCAAGGTGGGTGTTAGGGTCATCAAATGGAATCCTTGAGTTTTCCACCAGTAGCACCACGAATAGGCACACCAGAATCAGCCCTAACGATGCACCTGCCTCACTGTGCCAAGCGTCTAACAGGTGGCTGCCAAATAGTGCATTAAGGGAAAGCCCGCCGCAAAGGCGTGCCAATACCAACAGGGTGAAGAGCACCGTGGGCTCGGCCAGACAGGAGAAGGTGACTTCGCGTACCGCCCCCATCCCTTCGAAGCTCGATCCGGTATCAAGGGCTGCTGTCGCCGTGAAGAAGCGTGCCAGACCAAACAGATAGACAAACAGGATTAAATCACCCTCGAAGGAGATCGGCGCTGTCAGTGCGCCAAAGGGGATTAATAATGAGGCTAACAGCGGCACCGCTAAGCCGACCACCGGCCCGGCCTGAAATACCCAAGTGGTGGTGCGACTGAAGACAAAACCTTTGCGCATCAATCGGATCAGATCGTAATAGGGCTGCAACAGTGGCGCACCAATCCGACCGGCGAATAGTGCCTTGGTCTTGGTGATAACTCCCTGTAGCAGCGGGGCAAACAGGAGTAACAGGGTCAGATGGATAGTGAGACTCAGGGCTAGACTGCCAAGCATGACAACATCCCCTTTCACAGTATAAATAATGTCAGTAGAGTAATAATGGTCAAAACAAAATATAGCAGATAGAAGGCTATTGTTCCGTTTTGAATTTTGGATCGAAGGTAACGACAGCACCACGCACTGCCCCGAAATAAGGGGAATAACATGCGATCTAGAATGGCATCGGGGGTGTGGCTTGAAAAGCGGGTGTCCGGAGGAAACAGCCCGGACACCTTGCCGCCGTGGCGCTCACTTCTAAGACCGAAATTAAATAATTGCACTAAAAAATCGCCAAAGGAGCTGGCGGTGTATTGCATGCGTGGCGCGGGGAAACGGTACCCGCAGCCCCAGGTAGTAACATCGTGCGGAGCGTTTCGACTGCGGTGGTGTAGCCATAAACCTATTATGATTAGCAACGCTAACAACAGCCACCCCGCCAGACTAACCCAGCCCAGTGGCGCAAAGGTATTAGCTGGTAATGTGGTAGTGCTTGATAATGACCAATCGGCGACGGCGTTGCGCAAAAGTGGCATTACGGTTGTCGGTAACAGACCGATCCAGACGCAGGCGGCAAGGAGCGCTGCCATAGGGAGCAACATAAGTTGTGGAGCTTCATGGGTGCGAGCAGCAGCTTCGCAGCGCGGTTCGCCGAGGAAGGTGATACCAAATACCTTGACAAAACAGGCCAGTGCCAGCCCGCCGATCAGCGCCAGCGCCGGAGCTGCCAGCACCGCCATTCCAAGGGTTGAAGCCGGTTGCTTCAGGGGTTGGAACGCTGCCAGATAGATCAGCCATTCACTGATAAAGCCGTTGAATGGTGGTAGCGCACAGATGGCCACGGCACCACCGAGAAACATAACTCCAGTCCATGGTTGGCGTTTGAGCAGTCCACCGAAATGATCGATTTCACGCGAGCCGACAGCGTGAATCACCGATCCGGCACTCAAAAATAGTAGTGACTTGAACAGACCATGGTTGATCACATGGAGTAGGCATCCAGCCAGACCCAAGGCAACCAGTAGTGGCATATGGTAGCTGCGCCCCAGCAGTGCCAACCCCAACCCCATGGCGATGATGCCGATGTTTTCGACGCTGTGATACGCTAGTAGCCGTTTGATGTCGTGTTGTGCCAGTGCCAGTGCTACCCCCATAATTCCCGAGATCGCTCCCAACAATAATATCGTCCAGCCCCACCACACCGGGATTTCGGTAAAGAACGATGTCAATCGCACCAGACCGTAGATGCCGGTCTTGATCATTACTCCCGATAGCAGTGCCGAGGCGTGGCTAGGTGCGGCGGCGTGTGCTCCGGGCAGCCAGGTGTGCATTGGCATTAGACCCGCCTTCATACCGAAACCAAGTAACCCGAGGAGAAAAATAAGTGTACTCCCCGTAGCGGATAACGTGTGTGAGGCGGGAAACATAAGCGAGCCAGATGCGCGATCGAGGAGGATAAACAGCCCGAATAGCGCTAATGTTCCCGTATGGGTGGCGATCAGGTAGATATAGCCGGCGCGGCTAACTTCCTCCTTATGATCCTCGGTGGTGATGAGGAAAAACCCTGCCAGTGCCATGATCTCCCAGCCGACTAGAAACAACACGCTGTTGCTTGCAGTTAGTAACAGGATCATTGCCGAGCTGATTAGACCATAAAACAGGCGTAACTTGCGACCATTACCGGGGTGTTCGCGCTGCGACCAATAACGCAGACCGTAGACCGATCCGGTTGCTACCACCAAAAAGAGCGGCAGCAGAAACACCGCAGCGAGGGGGTCGAGGTGCAGAGACAGTGCAGCGCCGGGTATCGACCAAGTGAGATCGAGATTCATATTGTTGCCGCTGATCAGGGTGGTAACGACGGCAAATAATGCGCAGCCGGTTCCGGTCAGAGTTAACAAGCAAGCGATACGTTCTCCACCTTCACCGTGTCGCTGGTAAAATAGCCCTGGAACACCGGATAATGCGGTCAGTAAAATCCCTACCACAAACCAAATCATCTCATCCTCCTCCGTGTCCGCCAGCCCGGCGATTCCATTACCAATAGCCGTGGAGACTGGTGTATTTACTCGCTAATTTTATTGCGTTTTTTAAACTGAACCAGCCATTGCTGAAGCTCTTCCTCTTCGTGCTCAAGTTCAAAGGAGTTAATCAGTCCGCGATGGATGGCAACAGAGACAGCACGGTTACGTGGATTGAAGGCGTCGCCTACTTTTTCAGTTTTGAATTGTTCCTGGTCGATACTCAGTTTGTTGTAGAGTGAATTGAGGCGGCTTTGGACGCCCCGCCGGGATAGATAACGACGCTGGGCGATGAGGTTATCGGTCAGCCCGAGGGATATATCGACAAGAGCTTCAAACTCAATGTCTGACAGGGCGGTTTGGCTGTGACCGGTTCGTCCCTGAACCTTACGCACCTCAGGGTCGATCCAGCATTGTTCATCAATTAATACCGTGATCACGGCAGAGGCGATCCGGCTTTTGCTGTTTGACTTAAGGATATAGCCATAGACTGTTTCCGGTGGGACGATTTTTAACAGGGAGCGGACATACATCTCATCCTTGAATTGACTCCAGAAGACAATGCGTGCCCTCGGTTTCTGATCCCAAAGGGCTTTGGCAAAGTCGATGCCATTAAGCTCCGGCATTTGGATATCGCTGATCACCAACGGTTGTTCAACCGCCAGCGCCATTTCCAGTGCTGTCTGACCGTTGGCTGCCCGTGAGATGTTGAACTCGGCCATGTCGCTATCGGCCAGTAATTGTTCAAGAAATTCGAAATCCTTGGGATTGTCTTCGGCGATAATAATGTCGATGACTGGCATTGGCTCGACTCCTTATGTAAGCGTTAACTACGAGTTTGTTGTTTCAGTTTTTAATTTTGAAGTGGGTAGTGATAACTCAAAGCGGGTGCCGGAGGAAAAGCGTGATGGTTTCCACAGCACCGTGGCACCGATGGTGCGTGCCCGCTCCTGAATATTGTATAATCCTCGCCCTAGATCGTCTGCCGATGGGGTGAAACCACAACCATTATCTTCGACCGACAGGGTTAGCTGGTCGTTGGCGCAGTAAAAGTTGACTTCGTAACGGCTGGCTCCTGAGTGTTTATAGACATTATGTACCGCTTCGACGATGATGCGGTAGAGTTGTAGTTGAACCGATTTTGCAATGACCAATTCTTCAGCAGCACTCGATGCGTAGTAGTTGCTTTCGATGTGGTGGTCGTTGCCGTTTTGGTGTGTTTCAATGTAGGATTGTAGCGCTGCGTTAAGACCTAAAACATCGAGGGTTTGCGGGTGTAGGTCGTCCATCACCTCACGTAAATTATTGATTGAACCTTGTAGCTCCGTTTCTAGCCTTGCGGTCACGTTGGCGCATGGCTGCGTTTTGAGATCCTGTATATCGCGCAGGATGCTGGATAGATCAGACAGGGTTTGATCGTGAAGATCGCGGGCGATGCGACGCCGTTCCTCCTCAGCTCCTTCAAGTAGCTTTTCTGCACCGACAACGCGTATTAGTTTGTCGGCCATATTGGAGAGCGATACGGTCAGATCGTCGAGTTCGTCGCTGATGGTATTAGGGACGCTGATGAGTTTGCGTTCGCCGCGCAGCAAGCTACTGGCACCGCTGGATATCGCCTGCACACGGCGTAAAATTCGCCGCGAAAAGAACAGTGCGAGCAGGATGCCAAGGACGATGGCTGCGCTGAGGACGATGAGAGAAACCAGCGCGGTGCGGGCAACCAACTCGTTTATGTATTTGTGTTGTAGATGCTTGAATTTGCCGCGTTGGCTGCGGGCTGTTTCGATCAGAATAATCAAATGCGGTCGCATAACCGATAGAGCTGAGATGAAGCGTTCGGTGTCGATCCCTGCTCTCGGGTCGAGATCGGCCACGGATCGTTCAAGTATGGTCACGGTTTCGGGTGGAACCTCTAACTGTGTCAGGATGTGATCAATGGCATTTGCCAAGTGTGCGTAGAGTTGATCCATCTCTTCAAGGCATGGTGCATTGACGACGAAGTTTCTCCGTAGCGCCATCGACAGCGCATGGATCCGTTTAGCGGCGAGGTCGGCTTCGGCCAAGGAGATAAAGACCTTGCCAAGGGCGCTGGCTTGACGCCTTTTAACTGACAGATCCCAGTAGGTGTACTGAAGAAAAATCAGTAAAAGTCCCATGATTAGCAAGACTGCCGCCGGAGCCATCAGAATCTGGTGCTTGAGTTTAATTCGCATGTCCGCAGGCTAGCATAGGGTGTTTGATAAAACACTGTGCGTATACACAGTGAATGTTTGTTGCTCTACTATCTAAGGTGCTTTGCGGGTCAGTTTAATGGTGGTGAAAAATAGTTTTTCCCCACGTTGAATCAATAATCGCTGAATATTTTGGCCGTTGTTTTGTGTCAGGGCGTTATTGAGATCGTTGCAATTCATGATCGGTTGGTCATTGTATTCTACGATTACGTCGTTACGCAGTAACTTGGCTTTGGCTGCCGCACTCTGGGTACTTACTGAGGTGATAACGACACCGTGCTCGGCTTGCAGGTTTAGCCGTCGTTTTAGCTCTGCAGTGATATCCATGGTAGTGACCCCTATGAGGTTACTGATTGGATTAGCGTTGGGAGCCGTGGAGGTGATATTCTTGTTGTCGCCAAGTTGACCAATTTGAACCTCAATGGTGATGGTCTTGCCGTTACGGAACACGGTGATTGTCGTGGTGGCGCCAACGGGGATATTGGCGACCAGCCGAGGTAGATCATTTATCGAAACAATTTTTCTTTTGTTTAAAGAGATTATAATATCGCCGCGTTTCACTCCGGCTCTACCTGCCGGGGAATTTTTGGTGACGCAGGAGATGAGCGCTCCGGTGGTTGCGTCGAGACCAAAGCTGTTGGCAAGGTCTTTTGAAACGTGTTGAATTGAGACTCCGAGCCAGCCACGGATTACGTGACCGGTTTCTTTGAGTTGGGGCAGAATGGTTGTGGCGATATTGATTGGAATAGCAAAGCCGATTCCTTGACCACCAGCGACAATAGCGGTATTGATTCCTACCACTTCCCCCTGTGTATTAAACAGTGGACCACCTGAATTGCCCGGATTGATCGATGCATCAGTTTGGATGAAATTATCGTAGGGGCTGGCACCTATTACGCGTCCTTTGGCAGAAACGATGCCAACGGTTACTGTTTGTTCTAAGCCGAACGGGTTGCCAATGGCCATCACCCATTCTCCAATTTCCAGCTTGTCGCTGTTGCCGAGTTTGACAGTCGGTAGCGCTTCGTCGCTATTAATTTTTAGCAATGCAAGATCAAGCTTGTGGTCGATACCCTGAATGGTAGCCGGGTATGTTTTACCACCAGCGAGCTGTACCTTGATTTTATCCGCATTATCAACGACATGCTCATTGGTGAGGATGTAGCCATCGTTTGAGATGATAAAGCCTGAGCCAAGCGATCTTTGTTTGCGCGGCGTTGCGTCAGGATCAGCCAAGAAGTTTTTAAAAAAATCTTCAAAAAATTCGCGATATGGTGATTGTGTTTGGTTGATATTCGCGGAAGAAGTTTGGGGTTTTATTGATCGGCTGATATTGACAACGGCTGGTTTTAGTTGTTTCGTTAAAGCCACAAAATCTGGTGTATGACCCCAGACAATTGTTGGAAATAGTAATACAATTATCAGGCTAAGGTGGCGCTGGATCGGATATCTCAAAGTGTTGATCTCCTGCTTATTTTTATGCAGCGTTGCTGTCAGGATTCGTATTCGGGATTTTTGGTCCGTCCACTGGTAGACGGATGGTGAATGTACTGCCAATACCGGGGGTGGAAGTAACACTAATATCACCGTCGTGAGCCTCAATGGCCCATTTTACGATGGCCAGACCGAGACCTGTGCCGCCATCGCTGCGATTGCGTGCCTCATCGGTGCGGAAAAAACGCTCGAAGATGTGGGGCAGATGCTCTTTGGCGATACCGATGCCGTTATCGCTAATGGCAACCGCCACTTTCTGGTTTTTTCGTGATACGGCAATGTCGATGCTTCCATGCTCACCAGTATAGCGGATGGCATTACTGAGTAGATTGAGAAATATCTGCCTGAGACGCAAATCATCACCGCGAATCCAGATTTCCGAATTTGCCTCATGGTGGAGGTTTACTTCAATCTGTTTGGGTTCTGCCAATGCGCGTCCTTTTAAGTACAGTTCTTGAAGAAGGTCGCTGAGACTTAGGTCGCCTATGGATAAGGGCAGAGCACCGGACTCATTTTTAGTCAGAGTCAGCAGGTCTTCGATGATACGCCCCATGCGATCAATCTCTTCCATGTTCGATTGTAGAATATCGCGAAATTCGGCGCTGGTTTTAGCCCAACGCAGACCAACTTCGGTTTCACCGCGTAGGATGGTCAATGGTGTGCGTAACTCGTGTGAGGCATCGCCAGAAAACTGGCGGATCCGTTTAGCGCCCTCTTCCAGACGTTCCAGCATATCATTGTATTGTGCAACTAGCTGTTGTCCTTCTGTGCAATTGTCTGGAGGGGTAAAGCGCAAGTCGAGGTTGTCGATACGGATTTCACGACATTTTTTGCTGAGGTCTAGTAGTGGATCCAAGCAGTGTGCTGTCATGCGACGAAACAGGAGGATTGGTGCAGCTAGCAGGAGCAGATACATGGCGATGAGCAGGATGTAACCAAAACCTCGCACCGCCGGTTCTGAATTTGCTAAGACAAAAAAAGCGTAACCGACAACGACGCTGGCTGTCGATGTGACAGCCAGCGCCAGAATAGACCATAGGGTCAAGCGCGATTTTACTGAATGGAGCAATCCCTAGTCCTCCTTCAGGACATAACCAACACCGCGGATGGTGTGGATCAGTTTCTTGCTATGATCCTTGTCCACTTTTTTGCGCAGGTAGTTGACATACACGTCGATAATGTTGGTAAAGGAATCGAAGGTGTAATCCCATACATGTTCGGCAATCATGGCACGGGTCATAACTTGATTCGGGTTGCGCATAAAGTACTCAAGTAGACCGTACTCTTTTGCTGTCAGATCAATTTCTTGCTCGCTACGCCAGACCTTGTGAGTGACGGGGTCAAGGCGAAGGTCGGCAAAATATACCTCGGCACCACGGTCTTTTGAGCTGCGACGCACCAAAGCTTTAACGCGAGCCAGCAGTTCGGCAAAGGCAAAAGGCTTGGTCAGATAGTCGTCACTGCCACTATCGAGACCGGCAACAATGTCCTCAAGACTATCTTTTGCAGTTAGGCATAAAACCGGTGTGTTTATCTCTTTTTCTCGCAGTTCCTTAATGACGGTCATGCCATCTTTTTTGGGTAGCATAATGTCCATTAGGATCAGGTCGTAGTGGTTGGCTTCGGCCATGTTAAACCCCTCGACACCGTTGGTTGCAATTTCAACGCTAAAGTTTTCTTCTTCAAGACCGCGCTGGATAAAATTTGCGACTTTTTTTTCGTCTTCGACAACTAGAATTTTCATTGATTGCTGCTCCTTTTTATGTGTGATTGCCTACGTTAGTGTTATTTCAACTTCAATTTGACCAAAACTTCATTGGCCGTTTCTTCCACCGCTTTACCGGTAACGTTAATGATTCCCCATTTTTGTTTGCGAAAAAATGTTTTCGCTTGCTTTAGCTCAATTTCTACTTGCTCAAAATCAACATAGGCGGTACGCGGGTCTTGGCCGAGATTGCGTAACCGTGCTGCTCGAAGTTCCACCAGTCGTTCAGGGTTGATCACCAGACCGATCACCCGTTTATGTTCAATCTTCAACAGCTCCGGTGGTGGGGCAATGCCGCTAACCAGCGGAATATTTGCTACCTTCCAGCCTCGGTGAGCAAGGTAGATTGAAAGTGGTGTTTTGCTGGTGCGCGAGACCCCGACAAGGATGATATCAGCTTTGTTCAGAAATCTGGTTTCCTGTCCATCGTCGTTACGTACGGTAAATTCTATAGCGTCAATACGGCGAAAATATTCCTCATCAACGCCATGGAGCAGACCGGGTGTTTCATTAGGGGTTTCCCCCAAAAATTCGGAACATCGCATCAACAGCGGAGTCATAATATCAAGGTTTGTCAGCCCTAGTGCGCTACATTCATCGTGAACCAAGCGGGATAGTTCTCGGTTTACTATAGTATATATAACCAGCGCACGCTTGGTGACAGCTGCATCCAGAGCTTCATAAACCTGATTCTTTGTTCGGACATTGCAGACTCGATTGAGCTGTACTTCCACGCCGCGAAATTGGGTCAAGGCCGCATTGACGATGTTTTCTGCGGTTTCACCCGTTGCATCGGAGAGAAGAAAGACCGTACGCATGTTTGGTATATTTACTTCATTAGTCATTTGTTAAATACTTTATCAGGTCTAAACAGAACTGCAAGCTCCATTTGACCAAAAATCGTATATTTTAGTAGAAAATATTCAAAAGAAATATGGTAATTAGCCTACCTTGTTTGGTATGTGGTTCATTAGATAACGATGAAAGTTAAACGTACACAATGGTGGGTTGTCAAGTTTTTTTATTGCCTTTAATGATTACCTTTGTTACATAAGCGAAATGACTGAAAAATGGCTTGAAATAACATTATGTGTTCCCGTGGCTACGGTCGATTTGCTTTGTTATGAACTCAATGAATTAGGCAGTGTTGGCGTTGTTGTCGAGCAGCGAGAATTGGATGCCTTTATTCCTCCTGACCCCGAAGAGACCGATGGGGAGACGTTTACCATCAAGGCGTATTTTGAAAACAGTATGCAGCCGCAAGTATTACAGCAACAGATTAGCCAACGGCTAGAGGTGTTGGCAGGGTATATTCACGGGCTGGATAATGTTGATATCAATATTGGTGAAATGGCGCAACAGGATTGGGCCGAAGATTGGAAGCAACACTTCAGTACCACCAAAATTGGATCAAGATTGGTGATTAAACCGAGTTGGGAAGAGTATCTACCGCAGGCTGATGATGTGGTGGTTACCCTCGATCCCGGTATGGCTTTTGGAACCGGAACTCACGGCACTACCCATCTGTGTCTGGAAACATTGGCGGCATTGTTTGAAGCAAAGCTTCCGCCCAATCGCATCCTTGATGTGGGTACTGGCTCAGGTATTTTGGCTATTGCTGCAGCGGCGTTAGGCTCTAAAGAAATTGTCGCCTGCGATATTGATTCTGATGCTTGTGATACGGCTCGGGCTAATATTGCCCAAAACGGTTTTAGCGAATCGATTGAGGTAACCGATACCCTCCTTGAGGGTTTGCCGCACAACTTTGATGTGATTTTGGCCAACATTTTGGCCGAAGAAAATATCCGCTTGGCAGTGCCACTGGTGGAGCGCCTCGCTCCCGGTGGAACATTGATTTTGTCGGGTATTCTCGATGAAAAAGTGGCGCTGGTGACGGCAGCATTTGAACGCTTCGATTTAACTGATCCGCAGCTGTGCCATGAGCAGGAATGGGCGTGTATAGTCTATACTAGGTCTGACTGATGCGGCGTTTTTTTGTTGCCGAAAATCTGCTCAATCAGGCACAGATTACCCTACCAAAAGAGGTGGCACACCATATCAAGACAGTGCTGCGCTTACCTTTGGGTGCCGAAATCTTGCTCTGCGATGGTCGAGGGCATTGTTGCCACTGTCGTGTCGATCAGCTCAGTTCAAATAGCGGTTGTGCTGCCGTGCTCAACCATTGGTTTGACGAGGAGACGGCCTTGCGTATTGAACTTATTCAAGGTTTGCCTTCCGGTGACAAGTTTGATCTCATTCTGCAAAAAAATACTGAACTGGGTGTGACACTGTTCCAGCCGGTGACAACCGAACGCAGCCAGTTTTCGCTACCGGCTAACAAATTGGCTAAAAAAATGCAGCGCTGGCAGCGGATTGTTTGTGAGGCGGCACGCCAGTCAGAACGGGCGTGGCTGCCAAAAGTGAGTGATCCGTTACCTGTTGCCGGGGCGCTAAGTCAGTGTGGGGCTGAAGTGAAGCTGGTACTGTGGGAAGAAGCTCGTCAGCCGTTAAATGCTGTATTACCTCCGAGTGCTCCCCAAAGTGTGGCTGTTCTTGTTGGCTCCGAAGGTGGTTTGAGCCCGGCAGAGGTTGATGGTGCTATGGCGCACGGCTTTGTTCCGGTTAGCCTTGGTCCGCGTATCTTGCGCACCGAAACAGCTGGGATGGCTATTGCGGCGATTTTACAATTTCATTATGGTGATTTAGATCAATTGCCTAAGCGGAACTATCAGGGATAAATTAACGTCATGCGCTGTACAAACTGTGGCTATCATAGCTTTGATGGTCTGAAAAACTGCAAAAAATGTGGCAGTGTGCAGTCCCACCACGCGGCGATGATGCCATCGTCTTCTTCACCTTCGCTGGCTCCGGATGAAAGCGTAATCGGCACATCTGACGAGCGCCAATCGGTGTCGGCATTTATTCTTGCTCCGCCATTAAGTACATCGGTTGATGGTGAAGGATTCCCGGTGGCTGAGGCAAAAAAGCCGAAGACTTTTCCCCCTTTTTTGTTGGCACGTGATCGTGAAGCGACGGTTTTAGAGGACGAGGTGTTGGGTCTATTGCCTGATGATGAGATGTTCGCCGGCGATAACAACGTATCAATGGATCCTGTATCCATTGATACGGGGCTGGTCGCAACCCGGTCTGGTGCGCTGATCGTTCGGCGTATAGCGGCGACCGTTCTTGACTTTGTCATCATTGCCGCTATTTGCTGGAGTTTTGTTGTTGTTGGAGCATGGGGTTTGCAGCAAACTCAGGGGGCGTTGCTCAATCAGTTAACCACCCGTATTACGTTGCGGATCACCTATTATCTCCTCGCGGTAATGAGTGTTTTGAGTTATTTCACCTTGTTTCATGGTGCTGGTGGTCAAACGCCGGGGAAGATGGTGTTTAATTTGCAAGTGGTGACCAACGATGGACAGCAACCCAGCATAGGCGATGCGTTGTTGCGCTCATCTGCCGGGCTACTCTCTGTGTTGTGTGTCGGCTGGGGCTATGTGCGGATATTGATCGATCCGCAGCGACGTGGCTGGAATGACCGTCTGGCGGGAACGCGAGTGATTGCTGTTATTGGCGGTGATGGCGGTGATGGCGGTGATGGCGGTGATGGTGAGTTGCTATCCAGCCTTGAGAATCAAGAGGTGGACAAATGAAGTTTGTTAAAATGCACGGTGCTGGCAATGATTATGTATATGTTGATTGCTTTAGCCAACGGGTCGTAGATCCTGCGTCGTTGGCAAAACAGGTGAGTGAGCGTCACTTTGGTATCGGTTCTGACGGATTGATTTTAATCCTCCCCTCAGATTGTGCCGATGCTCGGATGCGCATATTCAATGCCGATGGCAGTGAGGCCGAAATGTGTGGCAACGGAGTGCGCTGCGTGGCTAAATATGTTTACGATTATGCTATTGCGCCGCGTAAATTGTTACGCATCGAAACGCAATCCGGGGTGTTGACCTTGCAGCTATTTACCGACACAACCGACAAGGTCGATAGTGTCCGTGTTGACATGGGACCGCCCCGCTTGACTCGTGCCCAGATCCCCATGCAGGGTGACGATGATAGCCAAGCGTTGGATGTTGCCTTAACGGTTGAGGAACGCACATTTCAGGTTAGTTGTCTATCCATGGGTAATCCCCATTGTGTGGTGTTTGTCGATGATTTGGATAGCTTCCCCGTACATTACTGGGGCCCGTTGATCGAAAAACATCCCTGGTTTCCCAGGCGGATCAACGTGGAATTTGTTCAGGTGTTGTCCCCATCTGAAGTGCGCCAGCGCACATGGGAGCGCGGTGCCGGTGAAACTCTGGCGTGTGGTACCGGCGCTGCTGCCGTGACCGTTGCCGGATTTTTAGCCGGGCACACCGGGCGCAAAATCACCAATCATCTCCTCGGTGGTGATTTAGGGATGGAATATGACGAATCGGGAACGATCTATATGACCGGTCCGGCGACCCAGGTATTTGTCGGTGAATGGTCGGAGGAAGTGGAGTAGCGATGCAGGCGATTTTATTTGATTTGGACAATACCCTCTACGGGGCAGAGCGGGCGTTGTTTAACCTGATAGATGTGCGCATTAATCACTACATGCAGCATGTGGTGGGGATTGAGGCAGATCGGGTCGATACTTTGCGCAGGCGTTACTGGCAACAATATGGAGTAACATTACAGGGGTTGATACGTGAGCACGGTGCTGACCCTGAAGATTATCTGGATTACGTTCACGATATCGATGTTTCCAGTCGCCTGTCAGCAAATTTGGAATTGCGTAGCATGTTACAGGCGCTGCCACAACGTAAGTTTGTTTTTACTAACGGTAGTCACGACCATGCCAAACGTGTGCTCGGTTGCCTGCAAGTCGAAGACTGCTTCGAGGAGGTTTTTGATATTCGCATCAGCGATTATATCCCCAAGCCAAACAGATCTCCGTATGATGCGGTGTTGGCTTCCACGGGAGTGGCGGCAAGGCATTGTGTGATGGTGGAAGATTCGCTGGATAATTTGCACATGGCTGCGCACCTTGGAATGAAGACTATCTGGGTTACACCGGCACCACAACAGGGCGATGCAACGATTGAAGTTGATGCCGTGGTTCCGTGCGCCGAACAGGTGGGGGCGGTCATTGATGGTTGGATGGGATAACGGATGAGAGCGGTGATTCAGCGGGTGATATCCGCCCATGTGGATGTTGACGGCGCAACGACGGGATCGATAGGGCGCGGTTTGGTGGTGCTCCTCGGTGTCGCTGGCGGTGATAGCGAAGATGACCTTAACTATCTGGTGGATAAAATTCTCAATCTGCGTATTTTTGAGGATGATGCCGGTAAGATGAATCTCTCCTTGCTCCAAATTCAGGCAGAGTTGTTAGCTGTATCACAATTTACCCTGCTTGCCGATTGTCGCAAAGGTCGGCGTCCGGGATTTTCTCAGGCTGCGTCGCCCGAGTGTGCCCGTCGGCTATATGATCTATTTATAAAGCAGGTGCGTAGTAACGGCATTAAGGTGGGTAGTGGTGTTTTTCAGGCCGATATGCAAGTGCATTTAGTCAATGATGGTCCAGTGACGATGTTGCTGGATAGTCGTAAGGAGTTCTGATGGAGGAAACACCTGAACAACCGAGTGAAATTAGCCGGTCGGCGCGTAAACGTGATGCCAAGGCGATAGAGCAGTTGGCTCACGCTCTGGTTGATTTGCCCGATGCTGAGTTCTCCCGTCTGCCTGCATCCGAAGATGTTTTGCACGAGTTGGGTAAGGCTAGAGCAACCAAAGGGCACGGTTCGCGTAAGCGGCAGTTGAAGTTTGTTGCCGGGGTGTTGCGTCGTGATTTGGATGAAACTGGGCAGCTTAGGGCATTTGTCGCCGGAGAGCATCAACAGCAGCGTGATGAAACACGTTTGATCCATCAACTGGAAAAATTCCGTGAACGGTTATGTGCCGAAGAAACACGCCAAGCGGCCATGGATGAAGTGCGTGGGTGCCTTCCCGGTTTGGATGTGATCGAATTAAAGCGATTGGTCAATGGTTACAAGGGGACTCAGGACAAGAAAAATTATCGCCAGATCTTTCGTTGTTTGCGTGATGGCAGTGAGTGAAATAAAAAAAGCCCAGACATTATTGATCCGGGCTTTTTTTAATTTGGCAACAGTTTTTTATAGTGCTTTGTTGAGTAATTCCTCAATCTGTTTTTTGGGGATCGCACCAACAAGCTGATCGACAATTTTGCCATCCTTGAATAAAATTAACGTAGGAATGCCGCGAACACCAAATTGACCGGGGATGCCGGGATTTTCATCGACATTGACTTTACCGATTTTGATTTTGCCGCTATAGGCATCAGCGAGCTCATCAATGACTGGAAGGATCGCTTTACATGGTGCACACCACGTGGCCCAAAAATCGACCAGAACCGGTGTGTTTGCCTTGATTACTTCGGCATCAAAATTGTCGTCGGTAAATTCAAAAACATTATCGCTTGCCATAGGTATCTTCCTCCTTATTAGGGTTTGTATGTGTGGGTGTCTGTGTTGATCATTATGTTGCGGTGATTCGCTTTTGTCGATGATAGAAACACCGCTTATAAAAAGCAAGGATTTATTACGTTGCTTTGCCATGAAGGTATTATTATGTCCGAAAGTCGAATCTTTACTGCATACCAGCACCATAGCGAGGATCTTGAGCAGTCTCTGGCGATCAATGCCGATAGTCTTGAACAATATGCACGCACCCTGTCGGAAGTGTTTGCCGGTGGACAACGGCTGGTGATAGTCGCCAGCGGCCCTTTGGCAGGTGTTGCCAGCACGTTGGTCAACGCTTTTTTGTATCACTTAGGGGTGGAGCGCCCTGCCCTGCCCGTTGTTGCGCTTAATCATGATACCGGTTTGGCAGCCACGTTGTGCTGCGACAAAGTTTTTGATCAATATTTTAGTTGCCAATTGCAAGCTCAGGCAAATCCGGGTGACTGTGTGTTTTTTCTCGATTGTTCTGCCGGCTCGCCTATGCTTGCGGCTTTGCAAACCGCAAGCGAGATTGGTTGCGCCACCGCTGTTTTGACGTTTGGCGATGAAAATGCGTGGAAGAAGGAAGACCCCGATTTGGTGATGCCTATTGTGGCTTCCTCACCTGCTCGCGGGGTTGAGGCTGCCTTGTTCTTAGGTCAAATTTTGTGTGAGCTGGTTGAGGCTGAATTGTTTGGCTTTTAAAAAACAGTGCTAAAAGTGGTGTTGGCGGTTGACAGTATTTTGCTGTAGCGCTTATTATACGCAGTTTGCTGGTTGATTTTGTCATCGAGACATCATCTACTTAATTTTAGGAGGACAGCCTCCTAGTACACTATTCAGCGTGCCTAGCTTGAGAGTTGCTGAATAGTTACATTCTTAGTTAACATCAATAGAGGGATCTCATGGGCGTGAACATCTTGTTTTTTAAGTTGACGTTGCTGCTCTATGCGGTATCGACGTTGCTGTACCTCTTCAGTGTGGTGGTTAATAAACCCAATAGTGACCGCTTAGGACGTTGGTTGTTAATGGGAGCATTTGCTGTTCACACTACTACTCTGGTCATCCGCTTTTATGAGGCCGGATATACACCCGTTACCAATCTGCATGAATCGTTATCATTTTTTGCTTGGACCCTCGCCGGAACCTTTTTGCTGATCGACCGGCGCTTACGGATGGCGGTGCTGGCTGCGACCACCAGTACTATTATTTTGGTGCTGATGTTGTTTGGCAGTTTGATGCCGATGCATATTCAAATGCTGAACCCGGCACTGGATAGTCTGTGGCTGCCGATTCATATTGGTTTGGCCTTTATGGGCAATGCGGTATTTACTGTTGCCTTTGTTGCGGGGATCTTTTATCTGCTCCAGGAGCGGATGCTGAAAAGTAAAAAGTTTTCGGCTTTATATTATCGCCTACCATCCCTTGACACATTAGATACGATCAACTATCGCTGCTTGACTTTTGGGTTTCCGCTGATGACCATGGGGATTATCTCCGGGGCGGTGTGGGCGGATTCAGCATGGGGTACCTATTGGAGTTGGGATCCGAAAGAAACATGGGCGCTGATCACATGGTTTCTCTATGCTGCTTTATTGCACGGCAGGTTGACCACCGGATGGCGTGGGCGACGAGCAGCGATCTTGGCTATTATTGGTTTTGCCTTTTTGTTATTCACCTTTTTAGGGGTGAATTTGCTCCTGCCTGGATTGCACAGCTACAGCTCTATGTCGGGCTAGTTTTGTGTCAAACGTCCCTGTTTGGCTATTGCTGTAGGTAGTTTTGAACGAGCGTAACCGAGAGTTTCCCGGATTAAAATATGGATATTATTGTTGTTGGATTAAGTCATAAAACTGCGCCGGTGGCGGTGCGCGAGAAGGTGGCTTTTGCCCCTGAAAATATGCAACAGCCACTGGAACAGTTGCAAGCGTTGCCCGCTGTGAATGAAGCGATTATCATCTCTACCTGTAATCGGGTTGAATTATATGCCGTAAGTAATGATGGTGATGCCGCATTGGCACAATTGAAACATTTTTTAGTCGAGTATCATCAGCTTTCGTCGAATAAATTGGCAAAACATTTGTATGTTATGCAGGGGGATGCGGCGATTCGGCATCTCTTTCGGGTAACGTCAAGCCTCGATTCGATGGTGATTGGTGAGCCACAGATCCTAGGTCAGATCAAAACCGCCTATGGTTTTGCAACCGAACATAAAACAGCTGGATTGATCCTCAATCGTTTTTTGCATAAGGCATTTTCCGTTGCCAAGCGGGTACGCACCGAAACCAATATCGCCGGTAATGCGGTGTCGGTTTCATTTGCTGCCGTTGAATTGGCACGTAAGATTTTTGGTAGAATCGAGGGTAAGACGGTATTGCTAATCGGTGCCGGTGAGATGTGTGAGCTGGCCGCCAAGCATTTTATTAACAATGGGGTTACGCGGGTGCTGGTGACTAATCGCACCTTCGTTCGTGCTGAAAAATTGGCGGCAGAATTTTCTGGTCAGCCGATTTTATTCGAAAATTTTCAAGAACATCTTCATCAGGCCGATATCGTTTTATCCTCGACCGGAGCGACCAACTTTATTATCACTCCCGATAAGGTGAATGGTGCCTTGCGCCGGCGCAAAAATCGACCGTTATTTTTTATCGATATTGCTGTACCGCGTGATATTGATCCCCGTGTCAATGATATCAACAATGTTTACCTCTATGATGTTGACGATCTACAAGGGGTGGTCAACGCGAATATGAAAGAGCGCCATAAAGAAGCTGAGCAGGCTGAGGAGATTGTTGAACATGAAATTGGTCAATTTCAAAGCTGGATGGCAGGTCTCGATGTGGTGCCAACTATCGTTGCCTTGCGACAACAGATCGATGAGTTACGTCAGGCTGAACTGGAAAAAACTTTTTCATCCCTAAAGCACCTTAGTGATGGTGATCGTAAGACGATAGTGGCGATGAGCTCGGCGCTGACTAATAAAATTTTGCATCCACCGACCAAAGTGCTTAAGCAGGCACAGCAGGAATCTAACGCTCAACAATATGTCGATGCGTTGCAAGTGTTGTTTGATCTCGAAATTGCCGCTCCTGAGGGTAAACTCAAAGCGGTGGAGAGCGATAACTGATGGAGGATCGAGCCTATGCATCAAACTTGGCTTTAGCGGGCAAGCGAGTTTTGGTCACTCGCCCACCCCATCAGGTTGCTTCATTTACTCAGCTACTCCAGCAAATGGGGGCTGTTACCGAAGCTGTGCCGCTGATCGAGATTGTGCCACCAGCTAGTTGGGATCCTCTCGATCAAGCGTTGAGTTGTTTATCAAGGTATCAATATATTATTCTGACCTCGGTTAATGCTGTTCAGTCGGTTTATGATCGCTTGAAGCACTTGGGGCACTTGGGGCACTTGGATCAATTAGGTGGAGCTCGCGCCGAAACAGCCGCTTTGCAATGGGTGTGTGTCGGACCAAAAACTGCCAAAGCATTGCAAGATTTGGGGCGAACACCAGATTTACAACCGCAACAATATCGCGCTGAAGCTGTGATCGAACTGTTACTGCAACAAGGGGTTGATGGGACGCGGGTGCTCTACCCCAGAGCGCAGTTAGCCCGTAAGCTGATTCCGCAGCAATTGCAAGCCGCCGGAGCCATTGTTGATGCCCCCATCGCCTACAACACTATCCCCGCATCCGGCGGTGGCGAGCAGATTTATCTGTTATTACATCAAGGTAAACTGGATGTGGTGACTTTTACCTCCTCATCCAGTGTCGAAAATTTTGTCGCTTTACTGGGTGGAGATGCTCACGAGCTAACTCGATCAGTGGTGCTTGCTTCCATTGGTCCATTGACTACAGCTACGGCGATGCGCTTGGGTCTATCTATTGCTGTTGAAGCGCAGGATTACACCCTCGAAGGGCTGATTGCTGCACTCATTGATTATTACGCTCATAACATAATCCATAAAACGAATCCTCCGGTGATTCCGGAGCCTTAACGAGGAGATTCACCATGTATTTTCCTGAATATCGAGCACGGCGGATGCGGCGCAACAGTGCCATGCGGCGCATGGTGCGCGAAACATTTTTACGTGTCGATGATATGATCTATCCCATGTTCAGCGCCTTTGGTGAGGATATCAAGAGTGAAATTCCCTCCATGCCCGGTATATATCAGCAATCGATTGAACACATTGTTGCTGAAGCCAGAGAAGTGTATGAGTTGGGCATTCCGGCGGTGATGTTGTTCGGTATTCCCGAATGCAAAGACAGTGTTGGCAGCGATGCCTATTGTGATACCGGCATCATTCAAGAGACCATTCGCGCCATCAAAAAAGCGGTGCCGGAATTGATGGTGATCACCGATGTGTGTCTGTGTGAATATACCGATCATGGTCACTGTGGGGTGATCAAAAATAAAGATGTAGATAACGACGAAACCCTGAAACTGTTGGCGGCAGAGGCGTTATCCCATGTGCATGCCGGTGCCGATATTGTTGCCCCTAGCGATATGATGGATGGACGTATCGCTGTGATTCGTGAAATACTAGACGAGAACGATTTCTCCCATATCCCCATCATGAGTTACTCGGTCAAATATTCCAGTGCCTACTATGGACCCTTCCGTGATGCTGCTGATTCAACCCCGCAATTCGGTGATCGTCGCAGCTACCAGATGGATCCAGCCAACCGTCAGGAAGCGTTTCGTGAAGCGGCACTGGATGTTGAGGAATGCGCTGATTTTCTCATGGTGAAGCCTGCGTTGGCTTATTTAGATATCCTGCGCGATATTAAAGAACGCTTCGATCTTCCCCTGGTGGCTTATAACGTATCGGGCGAGTATTCCATGGTAAAAGCCGCAGCCGAAAAAGGCTGGATTGACCACGACCGCGTCATGATGGAAACCCTCATTGGCATGAAACGCGCCGGTGCCGACTTGATTATCACTTACCACGCCAAAGAGGCAGCTCGGTTGCTTAACGCTGAATAACAGCGATAGCGATGCTGAGGATATTTGTTTACACGACAGGGCAATTCTTAAAATTGAGAATTGCCCTGTTGTCGCTCAACCAAGTTACAATTGATGATGGCGTCGCAAAAACTCACCAACTGCTGCGCCATTACAGAACCAGTCGTAATTGTCTCGTTGCTTCGATGTACGTATTAGACGTTGCATGCAACGTCTCTACAGGGTCAATCACGCGCCTTGCATTTGGCGCTTTTTGCTTAGCCATCTGATTTTTTACTTTCTGCGAAAGCATTGTAATTGCATCATGAATCAATTTCCCTTTTTATACTTTTCGGTTAAGGCTGCAAATGGCGAGTGTGCCAGTGTGGGCTTGCCCTGTCCGCTTGGTTTTGCTGTGGCGCGTTGTTCCTGTACCTCGCGGGTGTGTTCATGGTCGTGACAATACAGGCACAATAATTCCCAATTGCTACCGTCAGCAGGGTTGTTGTCGTGGTTGTGGTCTTTGTGGTGAACGGTTAGTTCTCGGACTTTTTTACCCTCAAATTCACGGCTACAGCGTCCACAGATCCACGGATACATTTTGAGTGCTTGTTCGCGGTATCCTGCTTGGTGTTGTTGATGTTCTTGACGGATCCGATCCATAATTTCATCGGCTGTAGGGTTGTTTGGCATGCTCTCTCCTTGTGCTGATTTTGAGTATTGTTTATCCGGTGCAGTCATTGGCGGTCTTGCGCATCCATAGAAATGGTGTTTGTTACCAGTGTCCTACGATACATGTATTTTTGCGTTGATAGAATCAAAAAAGAGGATTAAATGCCATTATTAGGTTGTATTGCCACACTAATTTTACCGATTCAGGTGCTAAGTTTTTGAATTAAGGCACGATATAAGGAGTTTATGGAAGAGTATCATCGAGCAACATTATCCAACGGTTTGCGCCTGCTGGTTACGCCGCTGCCCCATTTACATAGTGTAGAGGTCATTTGCTATGTCGGTGTCGGGGTGCGCAATGAATCGCCAGACTTGGCTGGAGTATCACATTTTCTGGAACATATGGTGTTTCGTGGCAATGAGAATAATCCTTCGGGCCCACTAATTGAGCAGGCTTTTGAGTGCCTTGGTGGGGCGGTGAATGCGGCAACGGATGCGGAAACAACTATTTATGATGCCAATATTCATCCAGATTCAGTATCGGAGGCAATTTCGTTATTTGCCGAGTTATTGATTGCTCCGTTGTTTCCCGGTTTGGAAACGGAGCGCTCAATTGTGCTGGAAGAGGCGCTGGCAGATTTTAATGAAGGTGGCGATGATATTTGCCCCGATAATCGCATGGCTAAAATGATATGGGGCGATCACTCATTGGCATTGCCGGTAATCGGTTTTCCTGACACTATTCGTCAGTTTACTCTGGATGATTTGAAGCGCTGGCATCAACAATATTATGTGCCGGGTAATGTGGTAATCAGTGTGGCCGGACCGGTGGATTTTGTTGAGGTACGTTCTGCGGTTGAGCGGGCTTTTGGCGCGTGGAGTGGTGATGATGTCCTGTCGCCAGTGCGATACAATGCTCCGCCGGTTGGGGATGGTCCGCGTAGTTGCTGGGTACGTGACTCCGGTTCACAGTTGGCTTTGCAGCTAGCATGGCGTACCGATGGTAGTTTGTCTCCAACATCGATGGGTACAAGGGTGCTGCGCCGGATACTTGGTGATGGTGGTGCCTCTCGTTTGATGCAGCGTTTACGCGAAGAATCGGGCCTGACCTACAGTGTTGAAGCCAGTTTGGAGGAGTATGCCGAAACAGGTTGCCTCTCCATCGATCTGGCGATTGACCCCGAAAAGTTGATCGCCGCGGTAAAAACATTGCTTGAGGAGATGGCTCGTGCGCTCCAACCGATCCCTGTTGATGAGTTGCAGCGGGTGGTGACGACCGGATTGTATCGGCTCCATTTTAGCCGCGATGATGTCGAAGAGCTAGCGGTGCGCTATGGTTGGGGAGAGATCAATAACAACATGCACACTCTGCGCGATGATACTGATGCGTGGCAGCGAGTGACGCCTGCGTTGGTGCAGGAGGCGGCTGTAGCGTGTTTGCGCAAAGATCGGCTCTATTTTGTCTGTATCGGGCCATGGCGCGAACAGGATAGGACGCTGGTGGAAGCGATGCTGGACGGTCTGAAAGCGACCGACTACGAGTGAATCTGATCAAGAAAAAAACTACGATTGACACAATGGTTTATATTTTCGATACTGTCATTTATATTATCTGCTGTTCTCTTACTAGGAAAAGCGATGACCCATCCACGTCAATACCTCTATTTAATGTTCATTTATCTGATTATCGTCGGTGCCGTTCTGGCGTTTCTCTACCCCACGTTAAAAAGTGCTTTTATGGTTAATTGGGGGTTTAATCTGGTTATTGTCGGTGCATTTGTGATCGGTGCCGGGATCAATATGCTTCAAGTTCTCCAACTTGAGCCAGAAGTCAGTTGGATTAAAAAATTCCGTACCGGCGCAATGGGTCTTTCGGTTGCCCAGCCACCAAGATTATTGAATTCATTGACTAACCACTTGACCGGGGTTCATCGGAACCATTTTTCTCTCTCGGCTCTGTCATTGCAGACCGTTCTTGATGGCATTCGTGGTCGTCTCGACGAGGCACGCGAGATATCTCGCTATATGATTAGTTTGTTGATTTTTCTGGGCTTGTTGGGAACCTTTTGGGGGTTGTTGCGTACCATTGGCGATGTTGGTCAAATTATTGGGGCGTTGGAGGTTGGAACCGATAATATCCCACTTTTCTTTGAAAATCTCAAACAAAGCTTACAGAAACCATTACAGGGAATGGGAACCGCTTTTAGTTCTTCACTTTTTGGTCTTGGGGGGTCTTTGGTTCTTGGTTTTCTCGACATTCAGGCCGGACATGCTCAAAATCGCTTTTTTAACGAAATGGAAGAATGGCTGACCGGGGTGACGACACTGATCGACAAAGACAATGAGATGGATGAGACAATTGCCAGAAATATGTCAACTGACGATTCCGATATCCGCCTATCTATGGCAGCGTTGGTCGAGGAACTACGAGAAAACAATCACAAGGTGGGGCAGTTGCTGCAGGATCAGCAACGTTCTGCGTTTCGAACTGACTCTGATAGCCAGATAAAAAAGGACGACAGCTAGGTTATGCGTTCCAGTAGAAAAAGAAATCAACAGTCGATCAGCGTCTGGCCTGGCTACGTTGATGCGCTGTCTTCCCTGTTAATGGTCGTCATTTTTGTACTGATGATCTTCATGATTATTCAGTTTATTCTAAGTGACATGATCTCGGGACAAGAAAGTGAACTGGTCTCCCTCCACCGCCAGATCGCTGAGTTGACCCGTGTGTTGGGGGTTGAACAAGAGCGTAGTAATGCTTTGACTGATAAGATCGTCGGACTGTCGGGGCTGGTGGAAGATTTGCAAACACAACGACAGGTGCTGACCGATAAAAGCGAGGCTCTGACGAAGCAAACACTGGTAGATAAAGAGACTATTGAAAAACAACTGCTCTTTATCGCTAGCTATCAGGAGGATATTTCCACGTTACGCCAACTGCGTGGCAAACTGGAGGATCAGGTCGGACAGCTAGCTGCAAAATTGCAGCAGCGCAATATGGAAATGGGCACACTGCGGGATCGTACCAAACGTCTGGAGGCTCACCTGTCTGAGCAACAGGAGCGGACACTGTTGGCGCAACATGAGATCAAAGAGCGAAAAATCCGGATTCAGGCTCTCAATGCCCTGGTCGGACAACAAAAGGTGGCGTTAAAAAACGAGCAAACTCTGGTTGCCGACAACCGTGCTGAAATGGCGTTGTTAGGTCAACGCATTGCAAGTCTGCGCCGGCAATTACAGGAAATAAATCAGGCTCTTGTTGCTGCGGAGCAAGGTAGCAGTGACAAAGATGAGACTATTAAAAACTTGGGCAAACGACTCAACATCGCTCTTGCCCGTGAAGTTAATCAGTTGCAACGCTATCGCTCAGATTTCTTCGGACGCTTACAGGAAACACTTAGTAATATACCTGTGGTTCAGATAGAAGGAGATCGGTTTGTCTTTCAGGCCGAACTACTGTTCGACTCTGGATCGGCAGCACTACAAACGCAAGGGAAACAGCATCTGGGTAAATTGGCAATTGCACTAGAGGAGGTTGCCGCTCATATTCCTGCTGATATCAATTGGATATTGCGCATAGACGGGCATACTGATCGCAACCCCCTAAGTGACAAGAGTGAATACCGTTCAAATTGGGAACTATCAACCGCACGGGCGGTCGAAGTGGTTAATTTCCTTGCGGTCAGCGGAATACCCGAAAATCGTATGGCAGCTGCCGGGTTTAGCAAATTCCACCCTCTCGATCCGGCGAATACTGCTGCAGCCTATCGCAAAAACCGGCGCATTGAGATAAAATTGACTTCTCGCTAGCGGTCTGTCGGACAGCACTTCTAGTGCTGAGTTGTTGCCAGTTTCAAGGCCAAAACTAAGAATACTGTCCCGGCAATGCGGTTCATCAGCTTTTGAGTTTGTTTCGAGCGTTGCAACCACTCTCCAAGGTGGCTGGCTAACAGGGTGATAGCGCCGAAGACGATCAGGGCGGCGATGATGAAAACACCTCCGAGTAGTATCATCTGATAGGCGATGGAGCCGTGGTTCGGGGTGGCAAACTGAGGCAAAAAAGCGAGAAAAAAGATCGACACCTTTGGGTTGGTGACATTCATAATAATACCACGACGGTATAATATTTTTAATGATGTGTATCCTTGTTTCTTTTGCCCTATCGTTGCTCCCTGTGCTCGAAACGTCTGCCATGCCAGATAGAGGAGATAGGCTGCCCCTACCATCTTTAACACTCCAAATGCTAGCGCCGATGTTTGAAATAAAACGGCGACCCCCAGGGCTACCGACAGGGTGTGGGCGATAAGACCAGTGCATAAGCCGAGGGTGATCATGATCCCGGCTTTTTTGCCGTATAGCGCCGATTGGGTGAGGACGAAAATATTGTCCGGGCCGGGAGCCAGTGCCAGCAGTAGCGAGGCGGTGGCAAAGGTGAGCAGGGTGTCGAGGGGGAGCATGGAGAAATCTCCTTTTAGGTGTTGGCTGTGTTTGCTAAGATAACTAACCTTTTTAACAATAAACTGTGATGAAAATCCAGTATAGTTCTCTCGGGAGAAAATTATATGTCCAGCTCATTTGGCACCGTGTTCAAAGTTTCAACCTTTGGTGAATCCCATTGCCCCGCTGTCGGGGCTATTGTTGATGGTGTTCCACCACGTATGTCGCTAACTGCGCAGGATATTCAGGTGCAGCTTGATCGCCGTCGTCCGGGGCAAAATAAACTGGGCACGGATCGTAACGAGGCGGATCAGGTTGAAATACTTTCCGGAGTGGAGTTCGACAAAACCCTCGGGTCTCCCATCGGCTTGATGGTCAGGAATAAGAATCAACGCCCTAGTGATTACAGTTCCATGAACACCATTCCGCGTCCCTCTCATGCCGATTATACCTACCGTGCCAAATATGGTATCCACGCCTCCAGTGGCGGGGGACGTGCCAGTGCCCGGGAAACTATTGCCCGGGTGGCCGCCGGAGCGATTGCCGAGAAATTTTTGTTTGAGGAATACGGTATCGAAATTGTGTCGTGGGTGAGTTCTGTCGGAAATATTGATGCCGCGCCCATCAATATGGATCAGATTACCCGTGAGTTGGTAGATGGCAACGATGTGCGTTGCCCCGATGATGCCGCCGCCGAGTTGATGACGGCAGAAATTATGGCAGCTCGCGCCCAGAAAGATTCGATTGGTGGTGTGTTGAGTTGTGTGTGTCGCAACGTGCCAGCGGGATGGGGTGAGCCCGCCTTTGATCGTTTCGAAGCATTGCTGGCTCACGCTATGCTGTCGCTACCGGCCTCCAAAGGGTTTGAGATCGGTTCCGGCTTTGCCGGAGCCAGACAGCGTGGCTCGCAGCATAATGATCCGTATGTGTTGAAAAATGGCCGCCTGGGGACGACAACCAATCGCAGTGGCGGCGTACAGGGTGGTATCTCCAATGGTGAGCCGGTTTATTTTCGCCTAGCGTTCAAGCCGCCAGCCACCATTGGTCAAGAACAGCAGACCGTCGATTATGACGGTGCAGCGGTGACTCTGGCAGCCAAAGGTCGCCACGATCCGTGCGTGGTAGCGCGAGCGGTGCCTATCGTCGAAACCATGGCGGCGCTGGTGCTGGCCGATCTGGCCTTGATCCAGCGGATGCGCGGTTAACTTTAGTGCTGTGTCAGACACTCGAATCTTTAGCATTGACAGAGCACTAGTCTTTCAATCGTTTTGTACCGGGACGGGGAAATCCTCTAGAATCTTCTCCATGCCATGTTCTGACAGCTCATCTATGCGCAACCATTTGAAGCCGTAGTTGAAAAACAACCCTGCCTCAAGTAGGTTTGCGCTCAAGCCCTGCTGGGTTTTGTCGAAATGCCCCTCCCATACCAGCTTTTGATTGACCACATCAACCAGATAGAGACGGAAGGTTATCGAGGCAGGGGTGTCTGCCGTTAAGGCGCCACCAATGCGGTTCTGATAACGCGAGACCAAACCGACTACGACATGGTCAGCTTCAAGGTCATGGCCCATTTGTAACACCAGTTTGCGTGGCGTTTCGTGTTGCTCTTTCGGTAGCCGCAGATAGTAATCGGTTACTATTTGTTGCGATAGCATATTGTTGATGCGTTCTGCCAAAGCTTCGGAGAGTTGCCGGGTAAGGGTTTTTTCTGCCAGACTCAGTACCTCGCGGTCGATATAGCATAAGCCGCTGAGTTCACAGTCGAGGGTTTTATCCAGCTCCTTGGCATGGCGAGCGCTACCGCTGACGGTGATAAAGGGCATGACTGCTAATTGCTTAATTTCGGTAATCTCTGATGTTAAGCTGTTGTTTTGAGGTGTCGTTGCACAAGATGTCAAGCAGAAGAGTAGTGTTGCTAACATGATAAGCGATGTTTTGGGGCGATGCTGTTGAACATTTTTCATATAAGTGGTCTCCGCTGTGGGTTGTTTAAGCGACAAGGGCAGTGATGCAATCGATATACTCCTGTTGGTCGATTCTATGAGATGTGGCAAGACCTTAGATGAGCAACCAAATTCATGGATGACTGGTGTGAGAGAATCATACGCTCACGGATTTATCCAATAAAGAGGGTTGCCCGAATATTGCGTTCCCATTGAAGCTCGTAGCATGTTTTTCAATATATATGATATGAAAAAACAGTCAACAGATCAACTAGGAGTAGGCAAGGGGACGTCCTTAGTAGGCAAGGGGACGTCCTTTACATATTCACTTTCTCGGTGATACCTCTAACGATGACATGCAACAGATGACCGGGACTATCTATGCGAGGTAAGCGCAGCGGGCAGGGTAGTATATACTTTTGTTTCGCTACGCTACCAATAAATTTGTAAAGAACGTCCCCTTTTGTACTCATTCGCTAAACAACTTTCCTTGTTTGATAGTGTTCTTTACGGTATCATAAAGAAACTGTTGATGATTTTTAGGACGTCCTTAGTAGGCAAGGGGACGTCCTTTA
>JAYEOA010000005.1:60097-62136 GCA_034722515.1 Thermodesulfobacteriota bacterium
TTAGTAGGCAAGGGGACGTCCTTTACATATTCACTTTCTCGGTGATACCTCTAACGATGACATGCAGCAGATGACCGGGACTATCTATGCGAGGTAAGCGTAGCAGGCAGGGTAGTATATTCTTTTGTTTCGCTATGCGGTAAGTAAAATTGTAAAGAACGTCCCCTGTTCTTCCTGTTCTTCTTGAGGAAGAGGCTGCCGCAGGGGATTTTGCCATTGTTGCTTTTCTGGTTGAGGTTTTATAACTTGGAGAACACAATGCTGATCGACAGGGAAAGTGAATAGCTGCATTACCTTGTCAAGGAAGGTATAAAACGATGTTGAAAAAGCGGAGAAATGAGCGACATCAGGCTGATTAACATCAACAGAGTACGGAACCTGTCCAAGATGTGGAGATAACGGCATGAACGATAACTGCAACTATCAACCGCCGTACACCCTAACCACGGCAATCCTGAACCTGGTCGCGCAAATCAGCAAGACGCTGGAGCGGTTGAGTGCTATTATGGGCAGTGCAACAGAGCACAAACCACACCGATTTCGCTCCACTTATTGAGTTCATGCTCAGGATGTTTTTTGCAGCTTTGAGTGACGCCCCCCCCAGGTCGACGCTCTGCTGAAAACGCTGCACGAGGAAATGAGTCGCGAAGCGATTCAGAGTGCTTTGGGGTTGAGGGTGATTTTTATGTCAGATTCAAAACCTGCAACTTTCTAACCGGACACTACTTTAATTTCAAGGAGATTTACCATCAATGGAATTGACTGAACTGCTCAAACTTATACAACGTGGCGAGGATTCCACTCTTGAATTCAAGCAACAAGTACCGCACAAAGATGCCCTGACAGAAGAGCTGGCAGCCTTGGCGAATTACCGTGGCGGACAGCTGTTGGTGGGGGTTTCTGATGCTGGTGAGCTGATTGGTATTAGCCGTGAAGAAGCACAAGCCCTGCATAAAATGCTGGATCAACTGGTGCAGAATAACCTGCGACCGCCGATTCTGCACCATGCTGTCAATCTATCTGTTGGAGAAGGACGGCTGATAGTTTGTATCGAAATCCCCCTGAGCGAGAACAAGCCACATTTTACCCACAAGGGTGTTATTCCCATCCGTACTGGAACGTCCAGAAAAAATGTCGGTTCGCGTGAAGAGTTCCGACGCCTGTTTCAGGATTCAGCGCTGGTGCATGCTGATGAAACAGTGATCCCATCCGCATCTTCAGATGATATCGATTTGACAATGTTGACGACATTATTAACCAGAAAATATGGCAGTGAAACGGATGCTTTGGACGTTCTTGCCGAAAAACCACTTCCTGATCTGCTGGATAATCTTGGTTTGGGGCGCAACGGCAAGCCGAATATCACTGGCCTGTTGCTGGCTGGAAAAGAACCGCAATTACGGGTCCCCGCTTTTCTGATCCGGGCGATTTCCTGGGTCGGCAATGATCCCGAAGGAGCCGCTTACCGCGATAGTGAAAATATTGACGGGACACTCCCAGAAATGTACAAAAATGCCATGGCCTTCCTCAATCGCAATCTGATCAAGCCACAAGCCGGGCAATCATTTAACACTGCGGGACAATGGCCGATTCCAAAAGATGTTTTCGAGGAATTGTTGGTCAATGCCTTGTTGCACCGTGATTATTTTCTGAATGACACCATCAAGCTCTTTATCTTTGATGATCGGATCGAGATTATCAGCCCCGGAGTTCTGCCAAACAATCTGACCGTTGAAAAGATACGCCTGGGTAACTCCAATATGCGTAACCCTGTCCTGACATCGTTTGGAACGTTCGTTCTTCCTTATCGCGGTGCTGGCACCGGTGTCCGTCGAGCCTTAAAAGCCTGGCCGGATATTGATTTCGATAATAATCATGATTTTAACGCTTTCCGATGTGTTATTCGACGAACGACCCCCCTTTAATTCCCCCCTGCTTCGCAAGGGGGATAAGGCGTGTAAGGCGGGATATTCTATATCACCCCTGTTCTTACTCGAACGAACAGAGGCATGGATCAAAGTGCAAGGCATAAATATGGG
>JAYEOA010000006.1:0-6562 GCA_034722515.1 Thermodesulfobacteriota bacterium
TGATCTGCTGGAAAATGGTGGACACAGCACAGGATACCGAGTTGACCAACCACAATTGATTACTCAAGTAGTCACCGCGCTGGAAACACTGGCTGACCCTCAGGCATACCAAGAAAAATATCAGCTCAATGATGACAATGTAATGCTCTATGCCATGGGTGATGGCAACCATTCATTCGCCACCGCCAAAGCCATTTGGGAACAACTAAAAACGGACGCTGCCGCAGGCGATAATGGTCTGCATAGTGACGAAATCATGTCCCATCCCGCCCGTTATGCTTTAGTCGAACTGGTTAATATCCACGATCCGGGATTAGAGTTTGAAGCGATCCATCGGGTACTGTTTTCCGTCGATAATGCCAACCTGATCAGCGACATGGAAAACTATTTTTCGCAACGCAATACCCCTTTCAGTTTTACCCCATTTGGCAATTTGGACCAGGCGCAACAACATGCAGCCAGCAACGACCAACAGCACAGCTTTGCTTGCGTACTCGCAGGACAATTTGGCCTATTCCGTATCAATACCCCCGAATACACGCTGGCTGTTGCCACCCTGCAACGATTTCTCGATCAGTATTTAGCCAACCACCACGATACACGCATTGACTATATTCACGGCAGTCAAAGTGTCACCGACCTCGGATCACAACCTGACTGCGCCGGTTTTTATCTACCGGCGATCTCCAAACATGATCTATTTAAAACCATCATTCTCGATGGAGCCTTGCCACGCAAAACATTCTCCATGGGAGAAGCGGACGAGAAACGCTTTTATTTGGAATGTCGGCGCATCAAATAACACGATCTTGAAAGTCCAGTTCATGTCAACCAACCTTCCCGCCCATGCAGACATCGATGAGATTGCTACTTGGGCTAAATACTCGGCAAAACTATGCAATAGCTGTCATGCAACCTGTTGCACCTTGCCGGTGGAAGTTCACCTGAATGATCTGGTACGAATGGGGATCATCAGTGAATTTGACACCAAAGAACCGATAAAAAAGATTGCCAAACAGCTTAAGAAACAAGGAGTGATTGAGCATTTCAATTTTAAACACTCCATCTTCACCCTGACGCGCATGGCCAATGACGACTGTTTATATCTGGACAGCAAAAGTCGCCGGTGTACCATCTATCCCCTACGCCCCGACACTTGTCGCAACCATCCACACATTGGCCCGCGCCCCGGCTTTTGCCCTTACCAACCGCGTTGATTTCACGAGATTGCTTATGGAATATAATGACTTAAAAACTGCGCTTAAAATATTTTCGATCACCGACAGAGCCAGCCTGAAAGAGATAAAAGATAAGCATAAGGAGTTAGTGCGCAAATTCCATCCCGATACCGGCTGCAGCGACAATGACAAAATTCGTCAAATCAATGAAGCGTATCAAATAATCATTAGCTACTGTTCCAACTACCGCTTCGAGTTTTGCCGCGATGAATTTATGGAACAATGCCCCGAGGAACGATTACGCCAACAATTTGCCGACGATCCCGTTTGGGGCGGTATCAAAAAAACGTAATGATTCAACCGACAAGCTGGCAACGCCCATTCCAAGGGACGCATAAACCCATCCATGGGGCTTAACTGTCGCCATCCGGGCGACAGATACCCTTTCCATGGGCGTCACCAGCTTATCTACAGCGATACTAAACGGTTACACAATAATCACCCACCCTGATGATCACTTTTTTCTAAATAGTAACCATAATCACCTTCATAACTACGCAACTCGCCATGATCAATCTCAAAAACACGATTTACCAAGCTGCGCAAAAAGTGGCGGTCATGGCTGACCAGCACAACGGTACCGCTAAAACGTTGCAACATGTCCAGTAAAATTTCACGCGATTGAATATCAAGGTGGTTGGTTGGCTCGTCCAGAATCAAAAAGTTAACCGGACGTGCCAACAGAGTCGCCAACACCAAGCGGCTTTTTTCGCCACCGGACAACGTTGACACGCGCTTATCCACATCATCTCCCTGAAATAAAAATGCCGCACACAAATTGCGCACCACACCGATGGAAGCTTGAGGCATCACCTCCTGCACTGTATCGAATACCGTCCTGCGCGGATTTAACAGATCCATAGCGTGTTGACTGAAATAACCAATGTTGACATTAGCGCCAACAACAACCTCGCCGCTACTGGCATCCGTTTGCCCGGCCAACACCTTAAGAAAGGTTGATTTACCCGCACCATTCACACCTACAACAGCAATCTTCTCATGGCGGCGCACCAACCCTGAGGCGTGGGAGAATACTACATGTTCACCATCATCCGCCAATGGCCAGCACTTGGACAGATTATCGAATGTAACCACATTATCGCCACTGCGTGGCGGCTGTTGAAATTCGAACTTAACCATTTTCTGTTCAGCCGGGATTTGAATCCGTTCGATTTTTTCCAATTTTTTTACCCGTGACTGAACCTGTGCTGCGTGGGATGCACGGGCAGCAAAACGGGCAATAAATTCCTCATCCTTGGCCAACATTTCCTGTTGTCGTTTATAGCTGGCCAGCAACTGTTCCCGCCGCAGTTCACGCTCACGCAGGTAATAATCATAATTACCCGAATAAGTGGTTATGGCCTGATCAGCTACCTCAATAATTCGCGATACCAGTCGATTCATAAAGTCACGGTCGTGACTGGTCATCAATAATGCTCCTTTGTACTCGTTGCACAGCCACTCCTCCAACCATACTATCGATTCAACATCGAGGTGGTTAGTAGGCTCATCGAGCAATAACACATCGGGATTGAGGGTAAGGATCTTTGCCAAGGCAATACGCATTTTCCAGCCACCACTAAACGATTCAACAGGGCGAGAATAGTCATGCGGGCCGATGCCTAATCCCGTTAACACCGCCTTAGCGCGGGTCTCCAAATCGTAACCACCCCGGTGTTCAAACTCGGCCTGAGCATCACCGTAGCGTTCCAACAAACTCGCCAACGCATCATCATCCATCGGTTCACACATCTGTGCTTCCATGGTGCTAATCTGCTCTCCAAGGGTCATCACCTCCTCTGAGGCAGACACCACTTCCGCCAATGCACTGCGACCGCACATCTCACCAACGTCCTGAGAAAAATAGCCGACCACCGCCCTCTTAGCACAAGAGATATCACCACCATCCAGCGATTCCTCGCCGGTAATCAAGCGAAAAATAGTCGACTTACCCGCCCCATTTGGCCCGACAAGACCACTGCGCGTGCCGGGAAGTATCTGAAGTTTGGCTTGTTTAAAAAGGACTTGTGAACCGTATTGTTTACTGATATTGGTTAAATGAATCATCTATCTCACCTTGAAAATAGTACGTTTATGTCAATGAAACTGTTTTGAAATATCTGCAAATCGCAACACACCGAACCTAACATTAAACACCAGAAAAATTAATTAACAAATAATAGTTGCCACCATTCTAAATAAAAATATATAATTGAAAGGTTGTCTCAGATAAATATTGAATTTTTAATACGGAAGGATTAATAGTGAAAAAAATCACTCTTATGATATTCGCGGTGTTCACATTATTCCCCTCTGGCGCTTTTTCTGCCCAAACGATTCGCCTCGCTGTGCTACCGATGGTGTCCGAAGCAGAAGTGTTTCAACAATTCAGCCCTTTTAATCATTATATCAGTGATATTACTCGGCAACCGGTTGAACTCGTTTACTGGCAAAACTACAAGAAACTACTTGATGAACTGATCAACGACCATATTGATCTGGCCTTCCTTGGCCCCCTACCCTACGTTATCTTGACGAATCAAGATAATAGCTTTATACCTATCGCCCGTTTTGTCGATGCAAACGGTAACGCTAACTACACCTGTTCACTGATCGCCTTTGATTGCGATGTCGCCGCCTTGAATGTTAAACAGGCACGCATTGCCTTAACGCAACCCTATTCAACCTGCGGCTACCTGTACACCAAACAGCTACTCAAAAAATACCCACTAAACTTAGAAGAGCTCTCATATTACTATGCCGGTCAACATTCCACCTGCGCTCTGGATGTTATACGTGGAACAGCTCAAATCGCCGGAGTTAAAACTTCCATTGCACGCCAATATAGCAATCTGGGATTACGCATCATCGCTGAAAGTGAACCAATTCCGGGGTTTTTGTTGGTAGCCAATTCACGCACACTGGAAGCTGGCACCATCGACAAAATCCGTTCGGCGCTATTGCAGCTCGATCCGCGCCACAACCAAACCGATGCAAAAACAACAGCCACCTGGGGCAAGATGATTCGCTATGGAGCCATTCCGGTAATAGCGGAGGGTTATCAGCAGATTCGCCAGCTATTTGAACAAACTCAAATACCGGGAGTCGATAATTGAAATTATACCTGAAAGCGATCTGCTTATTTTTTGCCGTCTTATTGCTATTGGGTAGCCTTATCTGGACTCGCTACCAAAAACTATCTGTCGAACACCTAAAGATGCGTGAAGCTACTTTCATCAACACCGTTAACAGCATCAATCATACTTTTCGGTTGGTATCAGAAACCATTGCCGATGAAATATTAAGACAGGACGATATCCTTAAACTGATCCACCATATCGTCACCACAACCGATGACACCGAGCGCAATCATTCACGCGGTTTGCTCTACCGCAAGCTATCCCCCATGTACCAACGGGTCAGCCAACATTCAGTGCGCCAACTCCATTTCCATTTCCCCGACAACCGCTCGATGCTGCGCTTCCATAAACCCAACAGAGCCGATGACAACCTGATAGCGGCTAGACCTTCGGTAAAAATGGTTAACGAACTACACCACGAAGTCCACGGCTACGAAAGTGGTCGAATCGTTCATGGTTTTCGCCATGTCTACCCATTGGCATACCAAGGTGTTGCTATAGGCAGTGTTGAAATAAGCAATTCCTTCCAACAATTACGCCACGAACTCATCGAATATGAGGAGACCTCCTACACCGACTATCTGTTCATTATGCTCAAGTCCGATTTATGGCACAAATTGGCATCTGGTCAACAAGAGTTGTATACTTCATCACCGTTAAGTAATAATTATGTGTGTGAAAATACCCACTCCAGTTCTTATAAATTTTTGGGCGGCACTGCCAAGGTGTCCAACACCTTAAAACAACTACAACAGCAAATTACCGATCTCCCCAAGCTAACATCAGGGATGGCATCAAAAAATGATTTCACCATAATTACAAACTGGAACAAACAACTTTATGCTATCCTGTTTCACTCTATCAAAGATGTTAGCGGCAAACATGCCGCCTATATAATTAGCATCCAACCTGAACCACATTTACAAGCACTGAGGATCAGTGCTATTACACAATTTTTAATTGCAGCACTACTTACTCTGTTCCTAGTGATCTACCGCATGAAGTGTGTAAGCAATCAACAAAAACGGATAAATCTTAGAAATTTTCTCCAAAATGTTACCAACAATATTGGCGAAGGACTGTATACCACCGATAAAAATGGCACAGTGACATTGATCAATCCAGAAGCCTCACGCCTGCTCGGTTACCTTCCGGAGGAAGTGGTGGGTAAAGACGCCCACAGCATGTTTCACAGTGACGACGAGCACCATCGGCAACATGGCTGTGTAATTCTTAATACCATCATAAACAATGCGACCTATCGCCAGCAACAGGCTGTTTTTACCCATAAAAATCAGCACGAGTTTCCCGTCGAACTCACCTGCACCCCCATAGTTAAATTGGGGAAAATTACCGGCTCAATCACCATGTTTCACGACATCACTCAACGACGAAAACAAGAAGAGAAGTTGAAATCGGCGCAAGAAAACCTGCGTAAGGCCAATTTAGAGCTGGAAAAACTGGCCAAAATTGATGGATTGACGGGGGTGGCTAACCGACGCGAGTTTGATCAGACCATAATCGCGCTATGGAAAGTAGCTCATCGGCGCAAAACAGCACTGGCATGTTTGATGATCGATATTGACTATTTTAAAGCCTATAACGACACCTATGGACATTCGCAAGGGGATGATTGCCTGCGTCAAATTGCCCACATCATACAGCAATCCTGTTTGCGTCCCGATGATTTCATAGCCCGCTACGGCGGTGAAGAATTCGTTGTTCTACTGCCGAAAACCGGCCACGCTGACGCCAGCCGAGTGGCAGAACGGATCCGTAACAACGTATATCAAGCGCAAATTCCCCATGCGGGGTCATTATCGCAACCAACTGTTACCTTGAGTGTTGGCGTATGCAGCCTACATCCAGAGAATTTAACAGCAGCCCAAGAGCTCATAGACTGTGCAGATCGGAGTCTGTACACAGCTAAAAGTTCCGGCAGAAATCAAGTATGCAGCCACGACTAAACCAAACAGGCCAAGCTTAATTAAATTTAGCTATAATTTTTACCCGAGTGGCATCAACATCTATCTTGCCATTTTGCCGCTGCTGCTGTGCTTCTGCAACCAAGTCACCTATATCATCAGGGATAATTGAGCTAATTTTGTCACGAACAACCTGACCTATGGTCGGGCTGGCACCGTCGGTAGAGACTGCAATTTTCAGTGAACCGTAATTGAGTAA
>JAYEOA010000007.1:0-6537 GCA_034722515.1 Thermodesulfobacteriota bacterium
CACATTGCAACAAACCGCAGGTCAGCAATAGATCACACAACAGTACCTACTCGCCACCACCACCGAGTACTGCGTAAAATCTTACCCGATTAGCCAGTTTTGCCAAACGTAGTGAGACTAAACCCTGCTCGGCGGCAAAGTGTGATTGTTGCGCAGCGAGGACACTGAGATAGTTGTCGACTCCATTTTGGTAGCGCGTTTGGGCGAGATTATATATTGCACCAGCACTATCGACCAATGCCTGTTGCGCGGCCACTTGCTCATCAATGGTTCCCTGCACCGCCATAGCATCGGCGACTTCGCGAAATGCGGTCTGTATGGTCTTATCATATTGAGTTACGACCATTTCCCGCTCTGCTTTGCTTATGCGATAGGCTGCCCAGATACGGGCATCGAAAATGGGCATAACGATTTGCGGGGCAAAATTCCATGTGCCCGATCCGGCATCAAAAAGGTCACAGAGGTGACTGCTGGCGGTACCGATCCCGGTGGTCAACGCTATACGCGGAAAAAACGCTGCACGGGCGGCACCAATAAGCGCATAGGCTCCCTTGAGCCGATATTCAGCCGCGACGACATCGGGTCGCTGCAACAGCACCGCAGAAGACAACCCCGCACAGATGGCTTCGGGCGCAATCACGGTGGTCAAATCGACAGGCAACAGTTCCTGCTTTAACGACGTACCGGCAAGTAAATTGAGGGCATTGTGATCCTGTGCCACCCGTTGCGTATAACCGGCAACGGCAACGCGGGCGGTTTCTACCGCTACTTGCGCCCGGCGCACATCCAGCTCGGTTCCCACCCCGGCGTCAAGCAGCTTGTACACTAAAGCGTATGTCTGTTGCTGGCTATCCAGAGTAGACTGAGCCAGTTTAAGCTTCTCACGATCGGCAGCGAGGGTCAGATATACACGCCCCACTTCCGCTTCCAAGGCAATATGCGCTCCACGCTGCGCCTCTGCGCTAGCAAAATACGCTGCCAACGCCTGATCCTTTAAGCTGCGGATACGTCCGAAGAGATCAAGCTCCCAAGCGGCAACCCCCATATTAACCCCATAACGTGCCGAGGTTGTCGACTTACCGCTACTTGACAGATCGGCGGGTATCCGTTGGCGACTGCCACTAGCGGTCAAATCAACACTCGGCAACAGTTCAGCCCGACTAATACCATACATGGCGCGTGACCTTTCCACATTAAGAGTGGCAAGGCGCAAGTCACGGTTATTTTCCAGCGCTATCTCAATAATTTGCTGCAACCTAGGATCGGCAAAGAACTCCCGGTGCTTTAATGCTGCGCCATCCGGAGCAACGCTTGGGCAGTGGAAGGCTGCGCCCTGTGGTAATGTTGCCGGAATTGATGCTGCGGGTTGCATGTACTCAGGTGCCAGTGAACAGCCACTTACACAGAGAATAACTCCCGCCGCAAAAAACGATAATCGTCTATTCATGTGACTGCTCCCCTGAGATATCTTCCTCAACATACTCGGTCGATACTTGCTTTCTGTTTCTCCCTAAAATTTTATATATTAATACATAGAAGAGGGGTGCGAACAAGGTCACCAGAAAGGTTGAGGTGACGGTGCCGCCCAGTACGCCTGTACCGATAGCTCGTTGCGCCCCCGAACCGGCACCCGTTGCAAGAGCCAGCGGCAGGATACCGAAGCCAAAAGCCAGCGAGGTCATAATAATCGGTCGCAGCCGCAATTTAGCCGCCTCCAGAGTAACCTCGACCAGCCCGACCCCTTCATCGACTCGCGCTCGGGCGAACTGTACAATAAGAATGGCGTTTTTGGTGGTTAAGCCCAGAGTGGTCAACATACCGATCTGGAAATAGACATCATTCGGCATTCCCCGCATGGAGGAGGCGATCACTCCACCGATAACCCCAAGGGGCAAGGTAAGCAGAATCGCAAAAGGGATCGGCCAACTTTCGTACAGCGCTGCCAGACACAAAAAAATCACAAAAATAGAAAAAGCATAGAGCATGGGAGCCTGAGACCCCGCTATCCGTTCCTGATAGGACAGTCCGGCCCAGTCGAAACCGATACCCTGCGGCAATTTTGCCACCAGCTCCTCCATGGCAGCCATCGCATCACCTGAACTTAGCCCCGGTGCCGGTTCTCCCCAGAAATTGATCGACGGAAACGAATTGTAGCGTTCCAGCTTGGGGGAACCCATAGCCCAATGCCCCACAGTAAAAGCGGAGAACGGCACCATTTTACCTACGTTGTTACGCACGTAGAGTTTTTCGATATCTTCAGGCAACATGCGATAGGGAGCATCGGCCTGAACAAAAACCCGTTTAACCCGCCCCGCCTGAATAAAATCGTTTACATAGGCACTGCCAAAAGTAGCGCTAATGGTATTGTGGATAGCGTTGATAGAGACTCCCATAGCACCGGCTTTATCCCAGTCAACATCGATCCGGTATTCGGGTACATCTTGCATACCGTTGGGACGCACCCTCACTAAACGCGGATCCTGAGCCGCCATACCTAATAGCTGATTGCGTGCTGCCATCAATTTTGCGTGCCCTAATCCACCGCGATCCTGCAATTGCAGATCAAATCCTGATGCATGACCTAGCTCGATAACTGCCGGTGGCGGGAAAGCGAACACCATCGCCTCCTTTATCTGACTAAAAGCTCCCATAGCTCTGCCGACAATAGCGTTAACATGTTGATCTGATCGCTGGCGTAGGCTCCAATCCTTGAGTTTGATAAAACCCAGAGCCATATTCTGCCCCTGACCGGAAAAACTGAACCCGGCTACCGACAGGACAGAATCTACCGTTTCGCTCTCATTCTCTTGAAAATGGAGCTTGACCTTATCCAAAACCCCCTGTGTTTGCTCCAGGGTAGCGCCCGATGGCAACATTGCCTGAAAATACATAATCCCCTGATCTTCATTGGGCAGATACGAGGTAGGCATATGCTGGAACAAGTAGCCCATGGCAGCGACAATCAGCACAAACACAACCAGATAACGCAGTTTTTTGGCTAAAACACGACCAACCAACCTGACGTATAAATCTCTGAAACGGAAAAATACCCGATCAAACCAGCGAAAAAAAGGACGCAGAAAAAAGACCGCGCCATCGGAAGGCTGATGCCCCTTGGCTACCGGCTTGAGAAAAGTCGCACACAGTACCGGGGTCAAAACCAGTGCCACAACCACCGAGAGAAACATAGAGGAGATAACGGTAACGGAAAACTGGCGATAGATAACCCCGGTGGAACCGGGGAAAAAGGCCATGGGGGCAAACACCGCCGACAGCACCAGACCGATACCGATCAAGGCACTGGTGATCTGATCCATCGATTTGGCTGTGGCCTCTCGGGGCGAGATCCCCTCCTGTGCCATAATCCGTTCCACATTTTCCACCACCACAATGGCATCATCCACCAGCAGTCCGATGGCCAGCACCATGGCGAACATGGTCAGCATGTTGATGGAGAAACCAAACAATCCCAACACCCCGAACGTCCCCAACAACACCACCGGCACCGCAATAGTGGGAATGAGAGTAGCGCGAAAGGTTCCCATAAATAGATACATAATCACAAAAACCAACAGCACCGCTTCAAGCAGGGTCTTGACTACTTCGTCAATAGCCACCTTGGTAAACGGGGTAGTATCGTAGGGATAAATCAATTCCATACCGGGAGGGAAATAGCGACTCATCTCCTCCAGCTTGTATTTTATGGCAGCAGCAGTTTCCAAGGCATTGGCACCGGCGGCCTGACGGATAGCCATAGCAGCGCAAGGTTTTCCGTTATAATTAGCGACGATATCGTAGCGCTCAGTCCCCAGTTCCGTGCGTGCGACATCTTTAATACGCACCACAGAACCATCGGCATTAGTGTAAATGGGGATTTCGGCAAATTCTTCCGGAGTCTGGAGTAAATGCTGGACAACGATGGAAGCGTTCATACGCTGTCCGGTGCTGGCCGGTGCCCCACCAAACTGACCGGCAGAGATCTCAACATTGTAGGCTCGCAGTGCCAGAATAACATCTTCAATAGTCAGGCTATAACTGATCAACTTGTCAGGGTTGACCCAGACGCGCATGGCATATTGCGAACCAAAATTATTCACCTCACCGACACCGGGGATCCGGGACAGGATTTTTTCCAGATTGGACTGGGAGTAATCGCGCAAATCATTACCATCCATGCTGCCATCTTCCGAAATCAGGCCGATAATCATCAGATAATTTCGGGTAGATTTGCTGACCTTGACCCCCTGACGCTGCACTACATCCGGCAAACTGGCCATAGCAAGCTGCAACTTGTTCTGCACCTTCGACCAAGCGATATCCGCATCGGTACCAGCGGCAAAGGTCAGATCAATCCGCGATGCCCCCGAGGAGGAACTGGTGCCGGAAAGATAGAGCATATCATCCAGCCCGGTCATCTTTTGTTCAATGATCTGGGTCACGGTATTTTCCACCGTTTCCCCCGATGCTCCGGGGAAAAATGCCTCGACAGCGATGGAAGGTGGTGCGATAGGGGGATATTGCGCGATGGGAAGGTTATAAATCGCCAAACCACCGGCAGTCATCATAATGATGGCGACAACCCAGGCAAAAACCGGGCGCTCAAGAAAAAATTTGGATAACATCAGTCGCCCCCCTTATTTCGTTGCAATAGACGGCTGAAAAGGACTTGCCTTAACCGGCGTTCCGGGTCGCAGCATCAGCAGTCCCTCGACAATCACCTTGTCACCAGCAGCCACCCCCGCTGACACTAACCATTTATCACCGATAGCCTTATCCAAAGCAAGTGGGCGATAAGTAGCCTTACTCTGAGCATCGACAACCAAGGCATAAGGATTGCCCTTGGGATCACGTAATACTCCCTGCTGCGGGACAAGAAAGGCCTGGTCATTAAACCCTTCATTGATCACTGCCTGAACAAACATTCCGGGCAATAATACCCCGTCAGGATTGGGAAATAGTGCGCGTAGCGTTACCGAACCGGTGGTCGGATCTACGGTAATATCACTAAATTGCAGCGTACCGGTCAGCGGGTAAGCACTATCATCTTCGAGGATCAACTTTACCCTATTCTGTTGTGCTGCCCGCTGTAGCCGACCGTCTTTCAAACGAGCCTGTAGCCGCAACAATTCAGCGGTCGATTGCTGAATATCGACATAAATAGGGTCAAGCTGCTGAATAGTGACCAATGGCATTGGCTGATAGGCAGTAACAATGGCACCTTGGGTAACGCTGGAGGTGCCAAGGCGACCGGAAATTGGGGCACTCACACGGGTATATTCCAGATTGATAGCGGACGACTCAACCAGCGCTTGCCAATACTGGATATCGGCTTCGATTTGGATCAGTGCCGCCGCCGCATCATCATAATCCTGTTGGCTTACCGCTCTTGCCGCCAACAGCTCACTAAAACGCTCTGCTCGCGCCCGGACTGATGGCAGAGTCGCCTGTGAGCGCTGCAGAGCAGCTTTGGCACTATTTATTGCCGCCACAAAAGGGGCAGGATCGATCTGATAAAGCACCTGACCCACCTTAACTGCGCTGCCTTCGGTAAACAGACGTTTCTGGATCAGACCACTTACCTGGGGTCGAATTTCGGCAATCTTGTATGGTGCGCTGCGTCCGGGTAATTGGTTCGTGAGCACAATTTTTTCCGGTTGCATGGTCACATAAGATACTTGCGCTAGCGGTCGCTGCGGCGGCGACTCTTGTTGCTGTTGACGATCACAACCAGCCACACACAAAATCGCCGTTAATAGCACAACCAACAACAATCCTTTATAGCGTCCGGCTGCGATTCCACAATGTTGCATTATCATTATATATCCTCCAAATATGGATGGTCTCGTAAAAACAAATTAAATGACTAAGCAAATTTTGACTTTAAGCCTTAATAGCACTCCAGCATGCTTCGGACGTTTGTTGAATAAGCGCCTCGTCCAGCACTACCAACCCCGACAACGAATCGCGCACCAATAAAATAATGGGTCCAAAGGTAAGCGCCAAATAGAGCTGAAACAGCATCCCCTTGAGCGCCCCATCGACATTGTTGGCGTAAAAACTGACAATCGGATTAGATTGATCCACGAACGCCTCGGGGGAAAACTTAACCCGTTTTTTTTCGATGCCATAAGGGGAGTTATAATACTGTTCAAGAAATTTGAATTCCCGCGAATGAGCCTTTAAATAATAGATTAAATTGGCAACGAGTTGGATAAATTGGCTGCGCGGCGACAGGGTACTGTCCAGACTTTTAATAATATCACGCTGAAGAGCATCATCCACCTGCTCATAAACAGCATGGATCAGTTCATCTTTATCGGCGAAATAGCGGTAGATACTCCCAACACCAACATCGGCAAGCGAGGCAAGACGCGACATGGGAGCGCTGTGAAAACCGCTTTCAGCAAACAATTCCAAGGCAGCATACAATATCGCCGCTCGCTTACTTTCCGGAATATTAGACATATAAAACACCTCCTGCGGAGTGAACATTCCGTCACTTCTACGCATTTTACTGCGTCACGTCAAGGTATTTCT
>JAYEOA010000008.1:0-6375 GCA_034722515.1 Thermodesulfobacteriota bacterium
AAAATCGGTAGACACGTCTACTGATTTCAGTATATTATCAGTCGATATACAAAACAATCGGAGGGAATTATGGACAAAAAATCAATTTTAGCGATTCTTCAGGATTGGAACTACTGGTCAAAACCGTCTCAAGACACCTTTAGCCGAAACACGTATGAAACAGAAATCATCCAAAAATCATCCACCGAAGAAATCATCTTCCTGAAGGGTGTCAGGCGAAGCGGTAAATCCACCATTTTACACAACCACATCCGCAACCTGATTGACAAAGGGATACCAGCGGAGCAAATTTTGTTTGTTAATCTTGAAGATCCCCGCTTTACACCAGATCTGTCCACATCCCTGCTGGAAGAGATAAAGCAGACCTATATTCACTATCTGAATCCGAAAGACAAGCCTTATATTTTTTTGGATGAAATTCAGAATGTTGATAATTTTGAAAAATGGCTGCTAAAAGAGTATGAACTCAAATCCGCACACCTTTTTGCGACCGGTTCCAACTCCAAACTGTTGAGCAGGGAAATCGGATCGTCATTAAGCGGTCGATATCTGGACATTGAGGTTTTCCCACTGAGCTTTAAAGAATTTTTGAACTTTAAAAATTGTGACATAAAAACAGAATTTGACCTTGTTGTAAAATCGGTTGATGTTAATCGTTACTTTGAAGAATTCATGTTTTACGGCGGGTTCCCCAAAGTTGTCCTGACAGATGACCCGCAATTGAAAGAAGCTGAACTGAAAAGCTACTTCGATTCGATCCTGCTGCGGGATATTGTTGCTCGGTATCAGCTAGATAATTTCAGGATATTGGAGCAGCTTTCAATTTTCCTCCTTTCTTCTATTTCAAATCCAATTTCCATCAATAAAATTAAAAACAACCTTGGCGTATCCTATGATCTAGCAAGCAGATACTTTGAATATCTGCAAAACACCTATTTGATTCACTCAATTCCGCTATTTGACTGGTCATTAAAAAAGCAGATTGCCAATCCGAAAAAGATCTACTCTATCGACACCGGTCTTTCAAAACGGATATCGTTTGAAGTGGGTGGCAGAATTGGCGACATGTTGGAAAACATCATCTATGTAGAGCTGAAGAGACGCTTTTCCGACATCTATTATTTCAAAACCGCTCAAAATTACGAAATCGATTTCCTGATTAAAAATAAAGAGAAAATCACTCACTTGATTCAGGTCAGCCAATCCGTCCAAGACCATAAAACAAAAAACAGAGAACTCCGGGCACTGGTAAAAGCTCAAAGCGAACTGAAATATGCTAAAACGGCAACTCTTCAACTGATTACCATGGATGACAGCAGGCAGGAGAACATCGATGGCAACAACGTTCAAATTATCAATGCAATAGAGTGGTTACTAGGAGGACAGCCTCCTAGAACTCATCAGGAATGAAAAAGTAACATTTGTGTGGATGCTATGGACGTTCTTTATATATTGATGGCGTCGCAAAAACTCACCAACTGCTGCGTTGCTGTAATTGTCTCGCTGCTTCGATGTACGTAAGTACGCCTCATTGCTCAACAATCACGCGCCTTGCATTTGGCGCTTTTTGCTTAGCCATCTGATTTTTTACTTTCTGCGAAAGCATTATATATTCACTTTCTCGGCGATACCACTCACGATGATATGCTGCAATAGACTGGGCTATCTATGTGAGGTAAGCGTAGCATACTGGGTGGTATATGCTTTTTGTTCCGCTGGACGGTAAGTAAAATCGTAAAGAACGTCCCCTGTGCTCTCAAAGCCATGGCTGGTTAACATAGTGACAGGGTTTTGCATGGACTCAACAACTATGAATCAGGAATGATCAGTTCTTTGCCGACATCATATAAGTAGCACTCTGCCTACCTAACTACATCCTTCATGATTTTTCCCTCGATTTTCTGTTCGCAATCCAATAAGAAATATCGATAGTAAATATACTTTTTATCTATATTTACTATTGGACTTCTACTTAGCCAGGAGGTTATATTGCCGAGGTGGAAGCAAACCTTTTTAACCTTCAATTTTAATGGAGTTTCTTGTGGCGAAAAAAATTGTTCTATTTTTTGTGATCTTGATGTTGTGTTCCAATTGGGCCTGGTCTCTGGAAATTTATCGCAAAGATGATATTTCCCTTAGTGCTGGCTGGTGGGGTCAGGTTTGGTATCAGCATGTTTCTGACATGGATACGGACAACGACGGTCAATACGACGATAAGCTGAATGATTTTTCGGTGCGCCGTTCATATTTCTACCTGAAAGGCACAATAACTCCGGAACTTAGTTTCTTCCTGCACTATGCCGGCGACAAGCTGGGCATGGATGAGATGAAAAACGATTCAGGCAAGGGGCTCGGTTCGGGACTGGCTCTGCGTGATGGCTGGATCAATTACAAACTGCTGGGCGACGACCTCATGGTGCAAGTCGGAAGAATGTACATTCCTTTTACCCGCAATTATGGTACCACCTCAACCAAGTCTCTGCTCACTGCCGATCTTGATTGGGGTCAGGGCGGGCTACGCAGCAGTATCTTTTATCCCAGCAATATCGGTCGCGACGATGCAGTAACCCTGTGGGGAAATGTTCTTGACGACAAACTTCAGTATCGTTTTATGATTGGTGACGGCGAAGAAGACGACGCTAAAAACCCGGACGACTCCATGCGCTATGCCGGGCGACTAAGCTACAATTTCTTTGATGCAGAGACCAAATGGTTCAATGCTGGTACCTATCTCGGCAAAAAACAAATTCTCGCTCTGGGTGTCGGTGCCGACTTTCAGGAAGATCTGGTATTGAACGTCCAAGAGGATGACTACTCTGCTATTACCATTGATCTCCATTATGACCAGCCCCTGTCCAACGGCGACAACCTGACTATTGCAGCCTCCTATATCGATATCAGTAACACAGTCAATAACATCACTTTTACTCAACTGGCTTCGGGCGACGACGGCTCTCTGGTATCTCTCAAGGCTGGCTACTATTTTGGCGAAAAGTTTGGCATCGGCAATCTGCAGCCATTCGCTCACTACCAGCTCATCAGTGTGGACGAAAGTGGCAAGGAAGACACCGATATCTATGGTGTTGGCGCCAACTACTACATCAAAGGTGCTGCCAACAAGCTGACTCTGGAAGCAACTTTTGTGGATCAGGATGAAGAGATCTCCGGCACCAATGTGCAGAATGAAACCATCATCACCTTCCAGGTAGCTGCTGGTTTCTAAAAAACATTGGCTATTAACGTTCCAACTGTCAAAGATCAAACACACAGTTTTTAACTGGAGATTCTAAAGCAATGAAAAATATTTTTGCCACCCGTAAGGGTATTATCGGCGTGGGATCATTGATTGGTGTGCTTGCCGCGCTGCTGCAATACTGGGGCAATCCCGGCAACATGGGTATCTGCGTAGCTTGCTTTGTACGGGATATCGCCGGTGCAGTCGGTCTTCATCGTGCAGGTGTGGTTCAGTATATGCGCCCGGAAATCATCGGTTTTGTGCTGGGCTCTTTAATTGCTGCCTATGCTTTTAAAGAATTCCGCCCCAGAGCGGGGTCAGCACCAATCGTCCGTTTTGTGCTTGGCGTGTTTGCCATGATCGGTGCTCTGGTTTTTCTCGGTTGCCCGTGGCGAGCCCTGCTACGTTTGGCAGCAGGTGATGGCAATGCAGTGATCGGCGTGGTTGGCTTGGTTGCCGGTATCTATATCGGGGTTCAGTTTCTTAAGGGGGGCTACAATCTGGGTCGCGCCGAAAAAACCTACACCTCTGTCGGCTGGATGCTGCCATTGGTTATGCTAGGCTTTCTGGTACTGCTGCTGATTTCTCCCCAAATTACCGGAGAAAACAAAAGCGGAGTACTATTTTACAGCCTTAAAGGTCCCGGTGCCATGCACGCACCCATTCTGCTTTCTCTGGCAATCGGTTTGCTGGTTGGATTTTTGGCCCAACGCAGTCGTTTCTGCACCATGGGAGCATTTCGCGATCTGATTCTGTTTCGGCAGATTCATCTTTTTTCCGGCATTATCGCTCTGTTGATCGCCGCCTTTGGCACTAACCTGTTGGTGGGACAATTCCATCCCGGTTTTGTCGGTCAGCCTGTAGCTCACACCATGGGACTGTGGAATTTTTCCGGTATGCTCTTGGCGGGGTTGGCTTTTACCTTGGCTGGCGGTTGCCCCGGTCGACAGCTATTTCTGGCTGGTGAAGGCGACAGCGATGCGGCGATCTTTGTTCTGGGCATGATTGTCGGAGCAGGTTTTGCCCACAACTTCGCTTTGGCCAGCTCCCCTAAAGGGGTAGGTCCCCACGGAATTGCCGCAGTGGTTATCGGTCTGGTGGTATGCCTGTTTATCGGATTGACCATGCGAAAAAAAGTGGTTTAAATAATTTTTCGACAATGCTGAAAAAGGAGTAAACAATGAGCACAATGGTTGATGCACGAGGCCTATCTTGTCCCCAGCCTGTTCTGGACACCCTACAGCAGCTCAAGATACAGCAAAAAGGGGAGCTAATTGTCATGGTGGATACAGATGCTTCAAAAGAAAACGTCATACGGGCGGCTAGAAGCCGCAAGTGGCAAACAAAAGATGTACAGCCGGAAGGAAGCGGTTACCGGATCACATTCACAAAGGAATAACCGTGTCATTTCTAAATATTTTTAAAAACAAACAGGCACAAGGCTCAGCAGAAAAAAGCTGGGATCGCGGTATTATGATTTTCGAAAATACCAGCGAAGTCATTCAGGCAGAAAATATTCTGAAAGCCGAAGGCTTGGAAATCCGTGTCATGGGACCACCGCCCGAGGTGCGCAGTGGCTGCGATTTGATAATCGAATTTCCCCTGATCGAAGAACTGGAAATTCGCAGGAAACTTCAGACCGTAGATCTCCCCCCTCTGCAAGTCGTACCGGTGACCAGCCCACTGCTACAGCCGGTGGATCTGTTCCAAATCAAGGATTTTGACCACCACCTGATGGTGCGGGCAGCCAATATGAAAATGACAATTGACAAAAGTAATCAAACTATTGTGAATATTTCCGGAGGTGGCTGCCCGGATGTCCCCTATCTGGCATACGAGATGGTAGGCAAAACGCTGGACACTGCGCCCAGCCCACGAGAAATCGGGCATACTCTCTGCGGCTATGCCCTGCAACTTGCTTACGAGGAGGTAAAACGCCGGTGCTAGCGATTATAGGAACCGTCCCCACAAAAAATTTCCCCCTGCATGCCGGCGAAGTTAGCTTGACAGGCAATCAGCTTTGCCTCGATCAACAGCAGATCCCGATCAATCGCGGCACTCCGGCTCTAATTGCCGCCGCGATTAAAACAGCACAAACGCTGGGGCGACCGATGCCATTCACCTATCTGGTCGGTGATATCGGTCAGGGGCATGGTAGCCGCCGTCTTTATGATTATTTGGTTCAGCAGTTGCCGCAAACCGATTTTCAGACTATTGTTTTCCATTATCTACAGCCGATTATTCACTACCACAGTCAGATTGTGGCCGCTATCGACCAAATGCCCAAAAAGCCTTGCCTGATTGCGGATGCCGGCTACATGTATATGGCCAAAATGAGCGGTCAGGCATCGGTTTATGATCTGTTTACTCCAGATGTTGGAGAACTGGCTTTTCTGGCAGACGAGGAAGCTCCTCACCCCTTTTATACCCGTGGTTTTATTTTGGAAGAGGAAAACCGGGTGCCTGATCTGATTAGCCGTGCTTACCTCCATAACAATGCGGCACAAAATCTTCTGGTTAAGGGGCAACGGGACTGTTTGGCCAATTGCAACGGTATTCTGGAAACGGTGGACAAGCCGAGCGAGGAAGCTATGGAGGCCATGGGCGGCACCGGTGACACATTGACGGGAATTGCTTCCGCCCTGATCGAATCCGGCATGGACATTGGCAAGGCAGCCATCACTGCGGCTAAAATCAATCGGCTGGCCGGTTCGTTTGCCAAACCAAACCCCGCGACTCAGGTATTCAATATCATTCAATGTATTCCACAAGCCATGCAGCAGATTCTTTAAGCGGCGCAATTGCATATGCCAGCTACAGATTGCAATCATAAAATGATAATTGATCAGCAAAAAACCGTACTGGATATCATCAGCCATTATCGGCAGACTGAGGCGATATTTAAACAATACGACCAAGAGGTACGGGGGACGTCCTTTACATATTCACTTTCTCGACAGATCAACTCAAATTCTGATTATCATCGAACAATCCCCCACCACGCCTTAGTTGCTCGACTCACCGTAGCGGCGAGTATCCCACCGCCTTAGCAATATCTTTGCTGGCAATGACATGACGCCGTGTCGCTATATAACCCTTAAAGCGTACGCCTTATACGACTTTTAGGGTACTAATAAAAG
>JAYEOA010000009.1:0-6318 GCA_034722515.1 Thermodesulfobacteriota bacterium
ATGTTGTGAGAGCGGTTTTAGCCACAACAGGTTATGACAGGGTAATGAAGATTGGCACTTTAATCAGTATTGAATAGGGTGCTGGTCGCGCTTGTCCAGTTAATCACCAACGTCCCCTCCTGTTTCCCAACGTCCCCTCCTGTTTCTCATATCGGTGATGAGTTTGAATAATTTCAATTAGTTGCATTGCAGAACAGTGTTTTATTTGCTATTAAGTGTTAAACATGGGCTAGCTGAAGCCGAGGAAATCAAGACAACAAAGCCAATTCGGATGCTTCCCCGAATCGGCTTTGTTGTGTTTTATAAATCAAGCTGTGAATGAGTTAGTCTGTTTGTCAAGCCTGACCTACTGATTGTTTAATCCTACTCTACTTAGACGTCCTTGTCGCTTCTCCACTTATAGCTCTAGCAGGCACTTCGAACGGCGGCGTTGCCGCAGGTTTTATTTTTGTGATGGTATTTTTTTCACCCATGACAACGTATAGAATTCTGACTTGTTGTTTCTTGAATGCTTTGGCTTTTTGTATCAATTCCGGGGAATGAACCGCGAAAATAGTCCCATCTTCAGCGACAATATTTCCCTCATCTTCAATTTGCTCAATAGTGATAAGCGCTTGATCGTATGTAGCAATAAGCCGTGCAAAAGCAGGCTGCATTGAAATTATACCGATAAAAATAGCTATGGATATTAATTGTATCAAACTTTTCATTGTTTTCTCCTTGTTAGCGCTCAATCCAGAAATAAGGATTAATGTTTTTTTTCAATTCATCGATTTTAAAAGGATTATCGGGGTCGTCACCGCCACCTTTTATGCCATCACCGATACTGGCTATTGCAGCAACCTCATCATCTCTTATAACGATTTCAAAACCAGATGGGATCCCTTTGACGCCCTCATGTTTATCATAACGGTCTGTTACATCTTTTTTAAGGGGATCATCACCACTGTTCGCATCGTTGTCGCTATTAAGATTAAGAGCGGCAGCACCATTTAGATTGTTGAGAGCATAATTAAACGCATTTCCTTGAGGCGCACAGGGATCATCATACGACGGTTGATATGAGGTGAAGTAAAGGACACTATTAAATAGCGCGAACCTGCAAAGGATCTTCTCGCCAACATGATTGTCACGACCTCCTTCACTAGTATCGACTGTTGCTTCGTAATTACAATGACTGCAATAGGTGCTCTCGCCCTGTTTGTCAAGAATGATGTACCAGCCTTTCGCGTCATTTTCACCGTTTCCACTGTTAAGCTCCATAGGCGCAGTGTCGTCAGGATTTATTACATCGTCGAATAGCAGAGTTTGCAATTCTGTTTTATAGGTGTATGTGTCTCCACTGGATTGTGTTGTGTGAATACCTAATTCATCGCAAGTGATATTAAGTAGATCATTTTCTGTGTAAGGGATAGAACTAACATCAACGCTTCCAGCTGTTGCCGTTGCTAATACCTCACTATCATCATAGATTGCGTAGATACGATTTCGGGCAATTTGATAAGTCGGATGTTCCCGGTCTCCGGTGCCAAAGTACAAGCTGGCAATTTCATCTGTACCGTCAAATTCTGTATCCGGGTAGCGATAGTTGGACTTATCAAAATAACGCCCTGAACCGCCCCATGAAATTTCCGGTCCGTAAAAAACTTTGCGACCTAAATCGTTGTTGTCGCTACCATCCCATATTTCGCCACTGCCGCTACTGCTACCAGGATTCGCACTAAAAATGTGTTTTACCTGCCATAACTTATCACCGTCAGCATAGTCATAGACAACACGAAACATGTTGCCGTAAATGTCTGGAGCATAGATCGCTGCAAGAATGTTATTTTTGCGCCCGATCGTGTCGTTAATTTTTTGATTAAATTCAACAACCGTTGGGGTAGCCGGAAAACAATATAAAAAATCGCTCCGGGTTTGGCTGACGCTGCTGTTAAATGTACCGCGGGTGGGCGAATCGGTTGCTCCGTGCTTGACAGAGAACAGCAAATTCATCGTTTTAATGTCAACGACATAGATCGCACGCCCATGGCTGTTGCCGTCAGGATTATAAACATCATATTGATTATTGTTTTTTACATCTTGATCGTTATCGCCGGAACTCCATTCTTGGTTGTCTATGCTGCCATTATCTTTATAAGGGGTACCGCTATAATCTAAATCGTCAAAAGGTTCTGGGAAATTATCTTCATAAGGATCATAACCACCAGAAAAGATAGCAACGGTGGTAAAGTCATTTTCACCGGTGCGAATTTTTGCCAGCTTTATATCAGACCAACTTTGTCCCATTTCGCCATCGTTAAATTTAGCGATTGTCCAGTTTGCAGGTGTTGAATCACTAATGTCGATGCGCCAGTAACTTGAGCCACCACGGCGTAAACCAAAAACAAGATATTTTGGTTGTCCATCTTGACGAATAATATTGATGATACCATCGACGAGAGGTTGATGAAATGTATCGGCAAACGCTGGCAACTTGGGCAGCACATCATCGGGAACAAAGGCAAAAATTTCGGCGCCATCATCATTATCAAATACATGCAACATGCCATCATTTGCTCCCACGGCTATATAGCGCTTATCGATTGCCGAGTAATCCGATGAATCGTAATAATCAATAATAGTGGGACTTGAATGAATTATGGCTCCTAATGCCCATTCACGAGGTGCAACAGGTTCGCCGGTTGTTGCGTCAGCATCAAACGAGTAACCGTAAATCAGGTTGACAATCTTATTGCGTAGTTCTGTATCGCTGTCACCAAGACCTAGTGATGCTGTGGTTACATTAGCTTGAGTGAAATCGGTCAGAGTGTCATTTAACCATGTCTTGATGGTGCGTTCATAGTAGGTGCCATCGATAAAGTCACCCTGAACCCTTTCGGCTAGAACTTCACCAACACCATCTTCCTTGATATCTGCACCACCGTTGTTGTCACTATCATTAGCATCGATATCATCGCCCCAGTAGCCATCCAGATTATCTAAAAAAGTGCCATTACTATCTGTTGCTTCGTTGTTACCCGCATCATAAATTTGCCATTTTTTAGGGCGCTCGGTACTACCATCGCCAAACTGAAAATGTTTTATGTTTCCAGGCCAGTAATCGCTGTCCATTGGCAAAAACAGCCCCATAAACAAGTCATCACCGTTTTGGATTTTATTAGCGGCATCAACTGAAACAACGGGAGCAGTAAATGAAACCGCTTGAGATATCATCATCCCAAGAGAATGGAAGGCATTGACGAGCTGTGTTTTGTTATAGGCAGTGATGTATTCGGCGCCAGATTCTTCAGCTGCATCACGCATAAGCGGATGTTTGGCACCAAAAGCAATCTGGTGGGGTATAACGTTTTCATAGGAGTTGGCGGGATCAGTAATTTCTGATTTATCTATCCAACTGTGGGTATATATCCAATGAGCGACATCATCGTAATAGTTGTCTGGCGGATTATTATACTGATAAGGGTCAGCGGTAAAACCATCACCGTCAAAATCACTGAAGGTCACACCACCAATACGTGACCAATCATTATCACCGGAAGGGAAACCATCGGAGACAACGATTGCGTAGTTTTTCCGGCATAAAAGATTATCTAGTGAGTTCCGTTTGCCGTAGTAGCCATCTTCAAAAACGTCCTGCAGTGCCTCTCCTAATGGTGTGCCGTATTTTGGATCGGTATTATTCAACTGGGTAACAATGGCCTGACGGTTAGTGTCATCATTTACTGTTGGGTTCAGGAACGGTCCAAATGTTGCTCCGTTGGCCGTAGAACCATTATATTTGAATGACGCAAAACCCCAGTTTATTTTTCCACGAAATTCATCTAAAACATAAAGCATGGCATCTTTGGCAACATCCAGTCGGTTTTGCATCAGGTAAGTACCAGAAGACCCACCGCCGTCGCCATAGGTTGTCCGATATTTGTCGATCGTGTAGCCTTTCCCTTCCACGTACTGATCTGAATATAGCTTTACTGTCACAGTACTACCGGCAATAACAGGCGACCAATCACCCTGTGGTGAATTATCACCGTCGTACTTTTCAACCAAGTCGCCGCTAGCATCATATATTGCTACATAGTCCCAGCTAAATGTATTGCTATTATTGTCCGCCTCAACATCAAACATACTGAAATGAATTTGAATTTTTGTAGCCCCAGAGTGAGTAATAGTTTGCATCGTGTCGGCCTCACTCAGATTATTAGCGTAATCGCCACTTCCTTCGGGATAATCTAGCTCGTATTCCGTTACGCTCCAATCTTCCGCCTCCACAGGAAACTCTTCATATTTCCATGCGGGGTCTCCCTTTGCTACTGCCCCTGGAGGATTGGAGGTATAGTGCAGATTGTACACCTGCTGCATATTCATCCAATTGCCGGTAATAAAAAAGTAGATTTCGGTATCCCCATTTTCAACCTGATCATGACCGCCAGCGCCAACGCCAACATCTTCTAACCCACTGAAATAATAGCCTGGAGCGTTGAGCATGCCACCAAAGCCTTCATTGATCATCGACCCATCATATAAAGTTGTAAAATCTTTTAGTAGAATATCCTGCCCAAGAGGGAGTCGTAACGCATCGAGCAAAACATGCCCTTCACCGTTGGCAGTAACCCGTTGAGTTTCACCTTCCTCACCACTCAGGTTACCTGCTGCATCAATATAGGTATGGGTATCAATCATGTAGCCTGAATACCATAAGAATTCAGGATCTGCGGCATCACCAGTGAAAACTTCATCTTCACCGTCGATATTGATAATGCTTACTCCGATACTGTTTCCACTGGTGTCGTAGTTTTTGCCTTTAACCAGAAAAATTTTGGTTTTGGTGTTGTGGTTGTTAAACCAATTGCCACTAGCAATGGTGTCACCAATAGCAGGTTTGATAAAAAGATAATCATACAAGGCACCATAATCAACGTTGCTTTCGTAAACGCCAAAATCCATACTGCCGGAGTTGTCCAGAAGAATGTATGCGTTTTGTTTGACGTTGGCTTGGTAAATATCGGTATCGAGTGCCAGCGCTGTTGAGATTGATGCAAATAGCAAGGCAACCATAAAAATTGTACGATGAAATTTAAAAATATACTTCAACATGACAAATCTCCTTTTTTCAAATTTATCTTCAGATTTATTGACTAATCCACCCCAGCTTGCTGCGCATTTCCTAGTATGCCGCCATCCATCTCGATGGTAGTTGTTCTGTGGGTAGAGATTCTAATGCGATTATATGTTTGACCGGTGCCTGTACCCTTGTTGAGTTCAGGATATAGATAAACTGCTCTATAATGGTAGTCAAAGGTATCGTCTGTATGGGCAATTGACTGTACTAAATTGTTCATTGGCCATTTTTTCGGGGGATTATTTGAAGCATCCGTAACAGGATCTTCGTTATAACCAACGGTATATTCTGTTGCTTCATCGTCATCTGTCATGTCGTTACCAGGATCAAAATTAGACGTATGCGACTTGTCAAGTGATAAAAATGTTGCCTGTTCTGGTAGTGGAACAGGAATTTGGTAGTTGAAGTTAATATTTGTTCCCCCCAGTGGTATATTTATGTTTTTTCCTGATTTTCTTGCTTCTAAATTCAATGCACCTTCGGTGATATTGAAGTCGTTCTCATAGCGCTGCTGCGCACCAGAAAGCAAAATCTCAATCTCTGATGAGTTCATCACCATCAGCCCCATAACCGTTGCGGCAAACAACATCATAATGGCGGTTATTAAGGCAAAACCCCGTTCATTGAAGTGCCGTGAATACAAATATTTCATAGATATAACCCTCCCAAAACAGAGGTAACAACAACGCGATTAAGACCGAATTTCTGATCGTTCCAATAAACAAACAGGCGTATGTTTTTTGTTTCAGCATCACCGTCTGCATCAATATCATTATCAGCAATATTCCAGAAAATAGTATAGTTTTGACCGTTCGCACCGGTGACGGGATTGGCTCCCATGAGTTCAACGGCAGTATGATCGGCAAGGGTATCATCAAATACGCCCCCATCAGCTTTGCCAGCATCAAGATCACTTCCATTGTCATCCAGTAAGTCATCGCCCAAAGGCAAACAGCGCAACGTATCCATAACCGATTGCGCCATAACCACCCCATCACTGCGACCGAGGGCATTGGTGTTCCCTTTCATGGCACCTATCTGCATCAGGCCGACTGCCATCAGGCCGACGCTTAAAATAACCATAGCGATCATCGCTTCGATGAGTGAGAATCCCTGCTGATTGTTAATTGATAGTTTTCTCATAGTTTATAATCCCATATTGCGGCACAGTACTGTGCGTTCCAACAGGCGGTGGC
>JAYEOA010000010.1:0-6276 GCA_034722515.1 Thermodesulfobacteriota bacterium
TCAAGACAAAGAGAAATCTCCATGCCGTACGACAGCTACTTTGAGGCAAACGCCGACGTAACTGATTGATAGGTTTAAGCGCAAAAATAAAAGTCAACGCACCACACAAAACCAATAAAAGTGCCAAGCTATTCACAACAACACCCTGCCAAATAACGGCAACACATCGCCTTTTGACGTCGCAGTACCGCGTAACCATGCACAGTTAATTACCTTACGCTAATTAACAAATCCATCTTTCATTAAAATATCGCCTACTTAGGGATTAAACAAAACTGAAAACATGACACCGCTGCACCACGCAGCATCAATTCTAACCTGTTAGGCAGAAACTGCAAAACACCTGCCAAACCAAAGATCCAAGAAAGGAAATAAAAAACCTCTAAAGCGTGAGGTTAATATAGCTACTTAAGGCACAATCAACTCATCACCAAAGAAGTCAAACCTATGATGTCTGAAAATGTTCTTCTTTTCAAGCTGAAAACAACTAATGATAAAATAACTCCACATGCAAGAATAGAAGAGGCTACTGCGCAACAGACGTCATCAGTCAAATAAATTAAGAAATGCCGGCTAAGAGACTGAATGCCTGTGCCTTGCAATTGGATAATCTGACCGAATTTCTGACTGTTAAATGCTATTTTGCGGCGATAGGATGAGTTTATTGAAACCTATCTCGGATTTAGGGGCAAAATAGTCCTTGCAATCGCCACAATAACTAGCCTAAACTATAAGGCTAACTAAAATAAACCGCAAAACACTAATGAAAGCAGAGTCGTCCCATGACATTATCCCCCGAGTTCAGCGCCCTTGGCGTCGAAGATAACCTCCTGAAAGCATTGCACGACCTCGGCTACAAACAACCATCACCAATACAAGAACAAAGCATCCCCATCCTGCTGGCGGGCAACAATCTACTCGGCACGGCTCAAACCGGCACCGGCAAAACCGCAGCATTCGCCTTGCCATTGCTGGCACGCATTGATGCCACCCAACGCTACCCGCAGATGTTGGTTCTGGCTCCAACCCGCGAACTAGCGATTCAGGTCGCCGAAGCTATCAGCGATTTTGCCAAATATTTGCCACAAATTAAGGTGCTAGCGATTTACGGTGGGCAACCTATGTACCAGCAACTAAAAGCGCTGCACAATGGAGTACAAGTGGTCGTTGGCACACCGGGACGGATCATGGATCACATGAAACGCGGCAGCCTCAAGCTGGAACGAATCAAAGCAGTTGTCCTTGATGAAGCCGACGAAATGCTGCACATGGGCTTTATTGATGACGTAGAAACCATCCTCGGCGCGACACCGAGCGTGTGCCAATGTGCGCTATTCTCTGCCACCATGCCACCGGCAATCCGCCGCGTCGCCAAAAAATATCTCGGCGACGCCCAAGAAGTACAAATCGCCTCGCGTACATCAACGGTCGAACAAATAGAACAATTCCACCTAATGCTACGCAGCAACCAAAAGTTTGATGTTCTCAGCCGCATCTTAGAAGCCGAGGAGCACAACGGAATCATCGTCTTTGTCCGCACCAAGACCGCCACAGCCGACCTTGCTGAACGCCTAGAAGCTCGTGGTCACTGCGTCGCTGCCCTTAATGGCGACCTGAGCCAACAACTGCGTGAACGAACAATTGACCGCCTCAAACGTGGACAGCTCGACATTATTGTCGCCACCGATGTCGCCGCTCGCGGACTCGATGTTGAGCGCATCAGCCACGTATTTAACTACGATATTCCCTTCGATACCGAAGCCTATATCCACCGCATTGGTCGCACCGGTCGTGCCGGTCGTACCGGCAAGGCGATTCTGTTTGTCTGCCCACCAGAACGACGGCTACTCAAAACCATCGAACGCGCCACCAAAAGACAAATCCCCGCTATGCCCATCCCTACCGGAGAACAAATCGGCGCCAAACGGATAAAAAATTTCAAGAAAAAGTTGCGCAACACCCTAGAGCACCAAACATTACAGCCGCTACGCGAAATGATTCAAGATCTGGCCAAAGAAGACGATATCGACATGACCGATCTCGCCGCTGCTCTTGCATTTCAGATTCAAGAAAAAAACACCCTGTTCCCCACACTACCCAATATTCAAATGCCATCCCTAGACGACCGCAGACAACGTGGCAGTAGCAATAAAGGCCGTGGTGAACGCCAGCACAGCACCCAGCCAATGAATCGTTACCGCTTGGCTGTCGGACGCCGCCACAACATTACCCCACGCGACATTGTCGGTGCCTTCACCAACGAGGGGCGGATCAACATCCGCACTATTGGGCGTATCAGCCTTTACACCGAACACACCACCGTTGAGTTAGCGCAGACACTATCCGCCAAAGAGATCAAACAATTACAGGGGATAAAGCTACGTCAATATGACATCAAAATTCAGGAGATGCCAGACAGCGCAGCGCCACGGGAAAAAAAACCGTTCAAGAAAAGCTCTCCGCGCACCAACCGGGACAAAAACGCCCCTAGTAATCGCAAGAAGAAAAGCAACAAACCATTTGTACCCAAACGGCACAGCTAACCCTCATATACATACGTTTTGAACCAAAATAGCCCTCAATGCCAAAGCATCGAGGGCTGTTTCAATTGTAATCCTACAACTCACTAATAATGCTTTCGCAGAAAGTGAAAAATCAGATGGCTAAGCAAAAAGCGCCAATTGCAAGGCGCGTGATTGTCTCTGTAGAGACGTTGCATGCAACGTCTAATTCGTACATCGAAGCAGCGAGACAATTACGACTGGTTCTGTAATGGCGCAGCAGTTGGTGAGTTTTTGCGACGCCATCTCTAATGTAGTCAAGCACAATGAACACACTCCCATCACAGTGAATCAAGCAGTTGGAGATATTCCTGTATAGAACGTAGCGATACCAGTGTGGCTTGAAAAAGAACCCAGCTCAAGGCAAGAACCCCAACGGTAATACCTATCTTCCATGCCAGTGTCGTTTGCGGTCGCAGCCAAACAAGTGGCAACGCCAGTGGACCGACGCACCCTAAGGCAATAACGATAGTGGCTGTGCGCAAGTGCCACGGTTCTTTGTCACCAGCGCCACGTAACTGGGCTGCTGCAGCTAAAAACTCGCCACAATGTTTACATTTAATCGCCTCATCCTGAATATCCTCAGCACAAAATGGGCATTTTTTCATCTACCATTCTCCCGCGCCGACTGACACGCTAAACAAAGTGGCGCTTCGGGTCGCACCTTGAGACGCCCGAAACCGATATCTTCTTCACAAGCGACACATAAACCATATTCATCACGATCAATGCGCCCGATAGCAGCGCCTATTTGCACCAGGCGCTGCTGGGTTGCGTGCCGACTAGCCTGAGCCATGCTCTGCTGCTGCATCTCATCCATGCGCGATAGGCGACCAATGGGCTTATCGAGATCAACGGGTTTTGACTGCTCGGCACTTTGGGCGAGTAATTTTTGCAGTTCACGGCGCAACGTCAACAGATCTTGATGCAACCCATTCTGTTGCATGTCGGTGAGTTCATCTACCATATTAATTACTTGGTCTTTTCCCAATCAGCCATAAATTTGGCAATGCCGACATCGGTCAATGGGTGTTTGGTCAATTGCTTCATCACCGAAAACGGAATGGTGCAGATATCAGCGGCAACTAATGCCGAATTAAGAATATGCAATGGACTACGCACGGAGGCGACAATAATTTTAGCGGTGTAACCATAATTTTCGAATATGGTACGAATTTGAGCCACCAGTTCCAACCCATCGTGACCGACATCATCAAGTCGGCCAACAAAGGGGGAAACATAGGTAGCACCGGCCTTAGCGGCTAACAACGCCTGTAATGGGGAAAAAATCAGGGTAACGTTAGTCTGGATCCCTTCTTCTCTGAAAATGCGAGTTGCCTTCAGTCCCTCTTCGGTCATTGGCACCTTGATAACAATGTTGGGATGAATCTTGACCAGTTCGCGTCCCTCAACCACCATTCCCTCGGCATCCAGGGCGATCACTTCGGCAGAGATCGGGCCATCGACGATCTGGGTAATTTCGGTAATCACTTGTTTAAAATCGCGCCCACTTTTAGCGATAAGTGACGGGTTAGTGGTAACGCCATCAACCAGACCTAACGCATTCGCCTGACGAATTTCATCTACTTCGGCAGTATCAATAAAAAATTCCATTTTTTCTCCTTCAACCGATACGATCAAATACCGGTCATTGACAATGATTTCTTCCTTGGTAATTGTTCAGCATCTCTCAAGTTGCGTGCCCATCACGCTGGATAGTTACTCCTTCTTTTTATACGCTTCAAGACATTTTTCGTCACACAGATAGTAAATTTTACCATGCTTCTTTTTGCGAATGGCATCGCTCTGCGGCACGTAAGTTCCACAATAAGCGCACTGCACCATCTGATCGGGATCAATCTTCTTGACCTCGTCAGATGAATTACCACCCAGCCAATGCACCAGCGCAATAAATACGGTATAAATAAGAAACAATAGTAAAATTAACAATACAAAACGGGCAATCATTACACAAACTCCCACTGTAGCTCGAGCAAATTAACAGATGGTTTCATCGGTAGCTGTTGCAGTAAATATTGAAAAGATTGATGCAAACGAGGGTGGTGCCACGCCCCTGCCAGGGTACATAATGGTTCCAAAACAAAACGACGCTGATGAAGGCGCGGGTGTGGCAACATCAAACGGGGCGTATCACATACCAGTTGAGCATAAAGTAACAGATCAAGATCAAGGGTGCGAGGCCCCCAATGTTGGTTACGTTGGCGTCCAGCTTCAAGCTCTACCTCCAAGCACAACTCCAACAATTGCAGCGCACTCAAGCATGTTTCAACCTGTATGACGGCATTAAGATAATCAGCTTGACCATCAGGACCGCCAACGGCTGCTGTTATATATAGTGGTGAGCTAACCAACACCACCACACCGCGCTGGCTTAATTGATCTCGAGCATTGATAAACGTTTCGCGGCACGAACCAAGGTTGCCGCCAAAGGCGATAAATGCCGTGACAGGACAACTCGGAACAGTATCTATTTTCAACGCTGGCATCAGTATCCCATCTCCATTTTTCCACTTCGCTCAAAGCACCGACTCTGCTATGCTGCGCTGGTTACATATAACTGTGACCCGCACGGAGATAAATCAATGAGTTTAATCATAACCCTGGCCGTTACCGACATCGATCGCAGTGAATATTTTTACCGCGACATTCTCCAATTACCTGTGAAACGCTTCACTGCGCAGGGCAGCTCAAATCCGGCGTTACTCATTTCCCATGGGGATACTTCCATCTTGCTTCGAGAAGCACAAGTGCTTGAAGCTCACCATCCAGCAGCATTTCAACATCTGGAACGGCAATCTCGCGGAGTAGGCGTTTCGTTCGACTTCCAAATCGACAACCTAGCTCTGGTTCAACGTGTAATTGAACGCCAACAGCTATCCTGTCTGTACGAGTTGGAGGATCAAGAGCATGGTTTTCGTGAATTGTGGCTCTACGATCCCGACCACTATTTAATCATCCTTACCCAAGTTGACAACCCCGACCGTTAGCCGGTTTCCTGCGCCGCCTGCGCGGACGCCGTTTGCGTTTTTGTTCTACCAGTGGTCGCTCTTCACCAACATCACCAACCAATACTCGTTGCCAGTTTTCCAGCAGACCACCCTCACGGTTGGTAGTTTCACACCATAATTGATACAGCTCAAAAGCTTGTGCTGTCGCAGGGTGACGTAAAAAACGCTGTTCGCCACGTCGACCGCGCCCCCGTTGAAAACGAAAAAAAGCGATCAGCAACTCACGCGCCTGATGCTTAATCCCACTGGCAACACTGAAATAACGACAGTGCCCAGACAACAGCCGATTAGCGATTTTATGTACATCGCCAACGGTCATATCCGGTTGAATCTGTTTACTAAATGACTCAAGAGTCATGGCGGCCAAGGCGAAAAACTCACGTACAGGAACCCCCGATGCGGTACGCATATCGAGTTGACGCAACAAATCAAAGGTTTCACGACTGGCATTAAAATACGGCAGTAAAAATTCCAGCAACCCAAAGCGGTCAGCCTTCTGTAATACCCGTCCGGCAACCTTATGCCGAAACAGCTCCATCAGCTCTTCACGAATTCGCGCCGGAGACGCAGCGGCAATTTGCTCGGCACAACGATCAATCGCCGCAGGGATGCTTTCATCGAGTTCAAAACCGAGACGTGCGGCAAATTCAAGAGCACGTAGCATCCGCACCGGATCTTCGGCAAAA
>JAYEOA010000011.1:0-6200 GCA_034722515.1 Thermodesulfobacteriota bacterium
AATATACCAGCGATATCCATACACAACGATTGAAAGATCAGGGGATCACTATTTCCATGGACGGTAAAGGTCGAGCTACCGACAACATCTGCATTGAACGGTTCTGGCGCAGTGCAAAATGTGAACGAATCTACCTTAATGAATACGATTCAATTACCAGCCTGAAAACAGACGTCGCTGATTATATCGATTTTTACAACAATAGGCGATTTCATGAAACACTGGGCTACAAGAAGCCAATGGATGTGTATCAAGAAGGGGCTTCACTGATTGAACTATTGGACAAAGCCGCCTAGAATTTAGAGAATAAGAATCTTGAAATAATTGTCTTGACTGTTTGGGGTGCTAAAACATCACCGTTGCCAAAAAACAGGAACAAAAAATCAACCATCTGGCTTATCACGATGGTTTGACCGGGTTGCCAAATCGCACCTTATTTAATGATCGCCTTGAACAGGCATTATTGCTGAGTGCCCGTGAAAACCACAGTGGCATCATCGCTTTTATCGATTTGGATAACTTTAAAGAGATCAACGATACTTACGGCCATGCTGCCGGTGACGAGTTGATAAAAATAATCGCCGGTCGCTTGACCTTGTGTGTCCGTGGGTCGGATACCGTAGCGCGGATGAATGGCGACGAATTTCTCATCATTTTCCAAAAGGTTGCCGGTGATGAGCATGTCACCACTCTGGCGCAGCAACTACTTAACACCATAAGTAAACCTGTTGTCCTACAGGGAGCGCAGATCACTCCTTTGGCCAGTATCGGTTTGTGTTATTTCCCCGAACACGGTAATAGCGTAGATGAATTACTCAGGTGTGCCGATAATGCCATGTACAAAGTGAAACATGAGGGACGCAATAGCTTTCACCTTGTTGGTAGTAACAAGCAGACGGCAGATAAAGATATCGAGGGAGATTTTTGAACATGTTTCGTTTAAATATACGGGTAAAAACCTTTATTGCTATTACCTGCACCATGACAATGTTAAGTGCCATCATCGGTGTTAGTTTATATAATCTTAAGCAGAGTAATCTGCAAAAAATTGATGACACAGTTAATCAAAAGAATCTGCAAGTCGCGCACAGTTTGCTGCGTGGTAAACAGCAGAACCTCCAAAATATTGCTGAAATGTTCGGTCGTAATGACCGTGTATGGCAATTTGTAGCAACTGGGAGGAAGATGGATTTTGTTAAGCAACGATTAGTTGCCTTGAATCTTAGTTTTGCGGTTATTTATGATGCTCACCTGCAACCGCTATATGCGTATTCCTACCCAGGATCACCTTTGTCTGCCGAACATGTTATTGACCGTCTCCAGCAAAACTATTCACAGTTATTAAGCGACAAGCTGCTCATAAGTGATAAATCTGGAATCATTATGGTAGATGGATGCCCGCTGTTGGTTGCACTACATCCTATTAATTTATATAAAAATAGCTCGGAATCTGGTGGTTTTTTTCTGGTTGCAATTGTTATTGATACTCCATTTTGGCAACAGGTAAATGAGCAATGGGGCATCCACGCACATATTAAACCTGTCACGCAGCAACAATTGGTAAAATCAGAGATGTCTCAACTTGCTCGTGCCAGCATAATGCTTAATGATATCGCTGGTAATGCTGTAGTTGTGCTGGAGAATGATAGCCCGTCGTTAATTGCCAAGATTCTTCACCGGGGTTTTATTTTCTTTATCTCATTGCTTTTAATCGTCAGTTTAATGGTGCTGTTTGTCACTCACTTTGTATTGGAAAAATTAGTTTTACAGCGTTTGCTTAATCTTAGTAGGCGTTTGCAGCGCATCGGTACTGTCGGTGGTGATGAGCAGTTGACCGTTGTCGCCGATGATGAAATTGGCTCAATCGCCATTAGTGTCAATAGCATGCTGGCGCGGTTGCAAAGTGGTCAGCAGCGCTTGCAATTGATCAATAAGGTGTTTGCCACGACCACGGAAGCTATTGTCATTACCGATAGCGACAATAATATCGTTGAGGTTAATCAGGCGTTTATTGATCTTAGTGGCTATAATCGCAGTGAAATGATGGGGGAAAACCCCAGAGTTTTCAAGTCGCAGCGCCATAACGAGGCATTTTACCAACAGATGTGGCAGCAGATAGTTGACCTTGGTCACTGGGAGGGTGAGGTTTGGGATACGCGTAAAAATGGTGAGGAATATCCCAAATGGTTGATAATAGATACCCTTACCAATAGAGCCGGTGAGGTTGAGTATTATATTGGTGTTTCAGTAGATCTTTCCAAAATAAAACAAGCAGAACAGCGGCTCCATTATCTGGCCTATTTTGACCATCTAACCGGGTTGCCTAATCGCGTGTCTTTCTGCGAATCCCTTGAGCAGCGCTTACAGCAAATAGATCAAAATATAGAGGAAATGTCGCTGGCGGTTATTATTTTAGATGTTGACTCGTTTAAACAGGTCAATGAAGCCCATGGTCCTGAGCAAACGGATCGTCTGTTACAGCTGCTGGCGCAGCGACTGAGCCACTGTGTATTTGAAGATGTTGTGCTGGCGCGATTGGGTGGTGATGAATTTGCCCTGCTTATTGATAGCGAGCAATGCGATAGACAACTACAGATGCTCAGTGATTGTATGCAGGCACCATTTCCCCTTGATCTGCAACAAATAACCCTTAGCGCCAGCATTGGTATTGCTCTGGCTCCTGAACATGGACGCAGTGTTGCGGAGTTGATCAAAAACGCTGATGTGGCCATGTATTCCATTAAAGATGTCAACATTACTTGTCATAAATATTTTCATCCGCAGATGAACGCCTTTTTGATAGAGCGGCTGGAGCTTGCCGAGATGCTGCGCGACGCCTTGGCGAAACAGGAATTTGAACTGTACTATCAGCCTAAAATCGATTTGCGCGATGGTACGATCATTGGTGCTGAAGCGTTATTGCGTTGGCATAGTCCTAACGGGATGATCCCACCTGACAAGTTTATCCCCATTGCCGAGGATATTGGACTTATCATCCCCATTGGTGAGTGGGTGCTGCGTGAGGCTTGTCGCCAGATGAGTGAATGGCGCTGTGTTAATGCTGATCTTCATGTTGCTGTTAATGTTTCACCGCTACAGTTCGAACTCGACTATTTGCCGCAATTGGTAGCCCAGATGCTACAGCAGACCGGGCTACCCGCCCAAGCGCTGGAGTTGGAAATAACCGAAGAGACAACCATCAATAATATTGATAAAACCGTCGAAATTTTGCAAGCAATGCACGACCTCGGTGTCGAATTGTCGATGGATGATTTTGGTACCGGCTACTCATCACTTAGCTATTTAACCCGCTTGCCGGTGGATATTCTTAAAATAGATCGCTCATTTATGCAAGGAATTCCTGCTTCTCAAAATAGTACTAATGTGGTGTTGGCAATTTTATCCCTAGCACGCAGTCTTAACCTGAAGGTTACTGCCGAAGGGGCTGAAACACAGGAGCATATAACCTTTTTACGCGAAAACAACTGCGATTATGTGCAGGGCTATTTTTGTAGTCGCCCACTGACGGCGGCAAAATTTCTCGATTTTATCCAGCAAAAATAGGGCAAGTGTCATAACTACCACTGCAATTCTAATGGTGCTATTTGAGCTCTGTAGGGTGGGCAATGCCCACAAATCAACGCGACATATTGCCAACCATTTGGTGGGCAGTGCCCGCCTTACAAGGTCGTGAATGGTTTCAAGAATATCATTTGAGTGAAGTGAGTAGATGTAAATATGTTGTTCTATTTTAAGGAGGAAAAAAATGATCGATAATTTAAGTATTGGCAAAAAAATGATGTTGCTGTCCGGAGTTATCCTTGGTTTGTTGTTGGTTGTTCTGCTGCTGGGATTGCACAGTCTCTCCAATACGGTAGACATTGGTCAGCGGGTGGCAGATGGCGATAAGCTCAGTGCTGAGATTGCCAACTTGGAGATTGATCATTTGGTTTGGGCGGGCAAGGTATCCAATCTTTTAACTGATGATAGTGTTAATACCCTTGATGTACAGACTGATGGCAATCTTTGTGGTTTTGGTAAATGGTATAACGGTGAAGGGCGTAAACATGCGGAGCAGATGGTGCCGGCGCTTCGCGGTGCTCTACAGGCGATTGCCGAACCCCATACCAGACTACACGACTCGGCTAAAAAAATTAAAGCTGTATATCGTGCAGCCGACCCCCATCTGCCACAATTTTTGACCGAAAAGGAGTTGGACCATCTCCGTTGGGCCTTCAATATTCAACAGGCTATTATCGCCAAGCAGGCTGGTGTTGATATTCAGTTTGATCATAAAGAATGTGCTTTTGGTAAATTTCTGTTTGGGGTCGAGGGTAAAAAAGCGGCGGCAGTTAATCCCGCTTTGGCGCAGGTATTGTCAACTATTAAACCGTTGCATCAACAACTGCATGAACAAGGTAAAACTATTGATCAATTTCTCCGTGCCGGCGATTATGCCAAGGCGGAGAATCATTTTGCCTTAACTGTTGCACCAATGTTGCATGACTTGGGGCAAATGCTTAAAAAAGCCGAAAAGGTGGCAACGGCTGCACTCCATGGGCAGCAACGGGCGAAGGAACTTTTTATTACCGAAACACAGCCGAATTTACATGAAGTGCAACGGCAGTTTTCTATAATAAGAGATAATGTCGCTGTGTATACCAAAGCGTTGGCGGTAACCAGTGCCGAGGCTGTTAAGACCCAAACCACGATAGTTGTGGCTGTTGGTATTGTTGCTTTGCTCCTTGGTGTTATTCTCGCTATTTTGATTACGCGTTCACTCGCCGGACCGTTAAATAGGGCGGTTATTATTCTTGGTGAGCTGGAAAAAGGTCACTTGGATGGTCGTTTTAAGCTACAGCGCAAGGATGAAATTGGTCGCATGGCTGCCTCAATAGATCATATTGCCGATTTTATGCAGTATGAATTGCTTGATGCTACACACAAGTTGGCACATGGTGACCTGACATTTGAGATCACCCCTGAAGATGATCGTGATGTGGTGCGTAGTAGTTTGCAAAAGTTGGGTATCGATCTTAACGGTGTCATGGCACAAATTCAGGTGGCCGGGCAAGAGATCACCTCGGCTTCGGGGGAAATATCCGATACCAGCCAGTCGTTATCGCAGGGGGCAACTGAACAAGCCGCTGCACTGGAACAGATTGCTGCTTCCCTCAACGAAACCACGGCACAAACGTCCTTGAATGCTGAAAGTTCGGCGCAGGCGAATACTCTATCGATGGAAAATAAGCAAGCGGCAGAACGGGGTAGAGACCAAATGCAGATGATGGTATCAGCCATGGCCGAAATTGATCAAGCCGGACAGAATATCTCAAAGATTATCAAGACTATTGATGAGATTGCTTTCCAGACTAATTTGTTGGCACTTAATGCTGCCGTTGAAGCCGCGCGTGCCGGACAACACGGTAAGGGTTTTGCCGTGGTTGCCGAGGAGGTGCGCAATTTGGCTGTACGCAGTGCAAAGGCTGCCGCCGAAACGGCAGAACTGATTGAGGGTTCGGTAGCAATAACTGCGAATGGTAGTGCTATCGCCAACAAAACAGCTGAAGAATTACAAGAGGTTGTTGTAGGTATTGGTAAAGTCACCGATGTTGTCGCCGAGATTACTATTGCCAGTAAAGAGCAGGCCATTGGCATTGCCGAAATCAACGAGGGTGTTTCTCAGATCGATTCCGTCAATCAGCAGAATACAGCTATCTCGGAAGAGAGTGCAGCGGCAGCCGAAGAACTAGCGGCACAAGCGATGCAATTGAACGAAATGCTGCAACGCTTTACCTTGAAACAAAGCGGGATACAGCCACAGGTACAGCAAGTAGCAGCTGCTCCATCGAGTTCTCCACAGCCACGCAGGTCGCCGCAACAGGTTGGTTGGGATAATATGGGAAGTGCTGCTTCGCCAAGTACTGAGCCGCGTATTGCTTTAGATGATAGTGAGTTTGGTAAGTATTAGCCGATTTCTAGAATCTCTCCCCCTCCTCCCCTTTTTTATACAGAGGGAGGGGGGTGTTTCAAATTTATTATTATTATGCTGATTTAGGAGAGGGGACGTTCTTTATATATTCACTTTCTCGGCAATACCACTCACGATGACATGCTGCAACAGACCGAGTTTATCTATGCGAGGTAAGCGCAGCATGCTGGGTGGTATATACTTTTTGTTTCGCTGGACGGTAAGTAAA
>JAYEOA010000012.1:0-6169 GCA_034722515.1 Thermodesulfobacteriota bacterium
ATAGGGTACGAGAAACAGCAATGTTTTTGCGTTTGACCTGAGGCAGGAGCCCAGTGCGGTAATTCTGCATGCTTGGGATCTGTGCGGGGGGTGTCGGGTAACCGACATCCCTACCGCGACCCATATTAACTTGCATCTTCCCACACTTTACTACTATCATTACCACCATGCCTAGAATCGCCCGTATCATTGCTCCTGATTTCCCCCATCATGTCACTCAACGTGGTAACAATCGTGCTACGGTTTTTTGTGATGATGAAGATCGCCAAACTTATCTGCACCTGCTTGATAAATATTCCAAAAAGTTTTCACTGCAAATATGGGCTTATTGTTTGATGGATAATCATGTTCACCTGCTTGCCGTTCCTGAAAAGGAAGAGTCTCTTGCTCGTGGGGTGGGATTAACCAATCAGGTTTACACTCAATACCTTAATCGTAAGCGAAATCAAAGTGGTCGAATTTGGCAGAATCGATTTTATTCGTGTCTTGTTGATAATGATGCCTATCTGTGGACGGTTGCCCGTTATATTGAATCCAATCCGCTAAAAGCTGGAATTGCTGATAACGCCGAGGGTTATCACTGGTCGAGCGCCAAAGCGCATGTAACTGGAACCGATAACTCGCTATTACACACACCATGCTGGTTAGAACCACAACACAGGGAAAGCTATGGTGAGTTTATACGACATGTTGATGATGAAGCTGACAAGGCCATTCGCAAAGCGACCAGCACCGGGCGACCTTTTGGCTCAGAAGCATTTATTGACAACATGGAGTTTCGGCTAAATCAAACACTTCGCCCCCGGAAACCGGGCAGGCCGCGAAAAGTATCTGGGTAGTGTCCCTTGTTTTTATGTTTATGATGAGGTTCTTGCAAAACGCTTTAAAATTAAGAGTTCGCCATTCTCGCGCTGGCGGTTTTTCATTTCCCTCCCTTAGCACCAACAACAAGGAAATCCATGTTTCAACAAACCTTTAAAAATATCGATGATGTCCTCTGGAAAGAGGCGGGCTGTTCTTCCGAACTCGACTACACCGAGCAGTCATCCTGGATGCTGTTTTTGAAGTATCTGGATGATCTGGAACGTGAGCGGGCCATGCGGGCGGAGCTGGAGGGCAAGGACTATGACTTTATCATCGAGGGCAAGTACCAGTGGTCGCAGTGGGCGGCGCCGAAGAATGCGAAGGGCGATTTTGATCATGATACCGCGTTGACTGGTGATGATCTGATTGAGTTTGTTGATAGCGAGCTGTTCCCGTACCTCAAAGGTTTCAAGCAGCGGGCAACCAGTCCGGATACAATCGAATATAAGATCGGTGAGATTTTTGGCGAGATCAAGAACAAGTTCCGCAGCGGCTACAGCCTGCGTGATGCGCTGGAGTTGATGGACAAGCTCCAGTTCCGCACTCAGGATCAAAAACACGAACTCTCGGCCCTATACGAAGAGAAGATTAAGAACATGGGCAATGCCGGACGCAACGGCGGTGAGTATTACACTCCTCGACCTTTGATCCGGGCTATGGTTCAGGTGACCAAGCCGCAGATCGGTGAACGGGTTTATGATGGTGCGGTCGGGTCGGCAGGCTTTTTGTGTGAGGCGCATGATTACCTGCGCCACCCAAAATCTGGTGGCAAGCTGACCACCAGCCAACTCGAAACCCTGCAGACCAAGACCTTTTACGGCAAGGAGAAGAAGAGCCTCGCCTATGTCATCGCCATCATGAACATGATTCTGCATGGCATCGATGCGCCCAACATCATCCACACCAACACCTTGGTCGAGAATATCAGCGACATTCAGGAGAAGGATCGCTTCGATGTGATCCTCGCCAATCCTCCGTTCGGCGGCAAAGAGCGCAAGGAGGTGCAGCAGAACTTCCCGATCAAGACCGGCGAGACCGCCTTTCTGTTTCTGCAGCATTTCATCAAGTCGCTCAAGGCCGGAGGCCGGGCGGCGGTGGTCATCAAAAACACGTTCCTCTCCAACTCGGACAACGCTTCCAAAGCCCTACGCCAAGAACTGCTGGAAAGCTGCAACCTGCATACGGTCCTCGATTGCCCCGGTGGCACCTTCCTCGGTGCCGGGGTGAAAACCGTGGTGCTGTTTTTCGAGAAGGGAGCGCCCACCCGCAACATCTGGTACTACCAGCTTGATCCCGGTCGCAAGATGGGCAAGACGAATGCCCTGAATGATAATGACCTGCAAGAGTTTGTCGAACTGCAAGCCAGTTTCGCCGCTTCGGATAAATCGTGGTCGGTGGATGTGCAGGAGATTGATCAGACCAGCTTTGATCTATCGGTCAAGAACCCGAATAAAGAGGAGGAAGCTCCGCTACGTGATCCGCAGAAGATTTTGGATGAGATTACGGCGCTGGATGCTGAGAGTGCGGAGATTTTGGTTGGAATTCGGGGGATGCTCAACAATGGATAGCAACCAGTTATCAGAAAATACCAACGAGCACTATACTCACTTTCTCCATGAGATAAAAGATCGCATTCGCAACCATCAACTGCTGGCAATGCGTGCCGTTAATCGTGAACTTGTCACCCTGTATTGGGAAATTGGTAAGAGCATCCAGCAAAAGCAAACTGACCAAGGTTGGGGAAAAGCTGTGGTGGAAACTCTGGCAAAAGATCTACAAAATGAGTTTCCTGGCCGCAATGGATTTTCGGCACAAAACCTCTGGTTAATGAGACAGTTGTTTGTGGAATGCAGTAGCAATGAAAAACTCCAACCACTGGTTAGAGAAGTTAGTTGGAGCAAAAACCTGCTATTTCATCGTCGGTTGCGTTGCCTTGTTGCTATTGAGATTAAAATCGGCGACTTTAAACCTGAGCATAAAGGAAAAATGGAGCTTTACCTCGAAGCTCTTAATACCCAAGAGCGGATCGAAGGAGAAAATACTCCCATTGGTATTGCCAGCTACAGCATCTTGTCAACGTTACCAGAAGAGTACCGCAACGAATTACCCAGCCCAGAGGAGATTGCCCGACGATTACAGGTGTGGGAGAATGGTAATGGGTGATGGTGTCGGTGGAGATTTTGGCTGGAATTCGGGAGATTGTGTGAAGGTGGGTTGGGAAGATAAGCAACTTGGAGTGGTGTGCGAGAACCTAGACAGCAAACGGGTTCCCATAACTAAGTCAAAAAGATTGAGTGGCTCAATTCCATACTACGGGGCATCTGGAGTTGTGGATCATGTAGCTGATTATCTTTTCGATGAAAATCTGCTTTTGGTATCTGAAGATGGTGCAAATTTACTTGCACGCACTTACCCTATTGCATTCGCAATCTCTGGCAAGACTTGGGTAAATAACCATGCTCACGTTCTTCGGTTTGAAGACATGGACTCCCAGCAATTCATTGAGTATTACCTTAATTTTATTACGCTTGAGCCATATGTGAGTGGAATGGCGCAGCCAAAACTTAATCAAAAATCGCTCAACGCTATTATTGTACCGTTCCCGCCCCTCCCTGAACAAAAGCGCATTGTCGCCATTCTCGATGAAGCCTTTGCGGGGATCGATGCGGCGGTCGCCAATACCGAGAAGAACCTCGCCAATGCCCGTGAGCTGTTTGAAGGCTATCTGAATGCCATGTCTTTTGAGAAGCAGCCGTTAGGCTCGCTGGTAGAAATCAAGACTGGCAAGCTAAACGCGAACGCAGCAGTCGGGGGCGGGGAATATCCGTTTTTCACCTGCTCTCGTGAAGTTTATGAAATTGATCACTATGCTTTTGACTGTGAGGCGATTCTGCTTGCTGGCAACAATGCTTCTGGCGATTTCAATGTGAAGCACTACAATGGGAAGTTTAATGCCTATCAGCGCACCTATGTCATCACAATCAATGACTGCAATAAACTTCGCTACCGCTTTCTCTACTTCCAGATACTCAAAAGCCTGAAGGAGTTGAAGTCTAGTTCAGTAGGCGCAGGAACTAAGTTTCTTAAGCTCAGCATGATAAAGGATCTGCAAATAGCGTTACCGCCAATCGAAGAGCAGCAGTCAATTTTAGAGGCACTTGAAGGGCTACTCTCTGAGTCCGAGAGGCTGCAGAAAATTTACCAGCAAAAACTCTCCGCCCTCGCCGAACTCAAGCAATCGATCCTGCAAAAAGCCTTCGCAGGTGAACTCATCACTCTCTCTAAAACAACACTTGATGAGGCCGTCGCATGAATACGGAACGTGATATTGATCTGATCCACGATCTCATTGCCCGGCCAGCGGAAACATCGTGGGTCGAATTTAAAAAGGACAACTCTGATCCGAAGATGATTGGTGTGCGTTGTTCGGCGCTTTCCAATGCGGCTCGCGTTGACGGAAAAGATTGTGCTTTATATGCTGTGGGGGATCGATGACGCAAGCCAGAACATTATTGGAACCACTTTCGATCCAGACCAAAAGAAGGTTGGGAACCAGCCGTTACAAATGTGGTTGGCGCAACAATTGACCCCCAGCATTGCCTTCATGTTTCGAGTAGTGGGTTGTCCTGAAGGCCGGGTTGTCCTTTTGGAAATCCCTGCAGCGACCTCTTCACCGGTTGCTTTTGAAGGGACTCCCTATATCCGTATCGGCAGTGCCACTCCAAAGCTGGCAGATTATCCCGATCGCTATAGGCAACTGATTGAAGCGATGCAGCCGTACACCTGGGAGGATGGAATCGCCAGACAATATATTTCTGGCGACGAAGTTCTCACCCTGCTTGATTATGCTCAGTATTTTCGTTTAACCGGGCAACCACTCCCTGATAATCGAGCGGGAATCTTTGAGCGCCTTGAAGCAGATCAGCTTATCCGGCGCGATGTTGGTGAAAAATGGTCAATCACAAATCTTGGCGCGATCCTCTTTGCTACAGAGCTGGCTAAATTTGATCCGTCCCTTGCTCGCAAGGCTGTCCGTTTCATTGCCTATAACGGAACCAACCGCGCTGCAACGGTGACTCACCGACATGATGGCAAGTTGGGTTATGCCTGTGGTTTTGAAGGGCTAGTGAACTATATAAATGATCTTCTACCCAAAAATGAACACATTGGCGAGGCTCTTCGTGAAGCCAATACGCTGTTCCCTGAACTCGCCATCCGCGAGTTAGTCGCGAATGCTCTTATTCATCAAGATATGACTATCCGTGGTGCAGGTCCACAGATAGAACTTTTCCAAGACCGGATAGAAATAGCCAACCCAGGTCGTCCCCTTGTCCGGGTGGATCGGATGATTGATCTTCCTCCCCGATCACGAAATGAAGCACTTGCATCCCTTATGCGGCGCATGTAGATGTGCGAAGAGCAGGGTAGCGGATTGGATAAGGTTGTTGCTTCGGTGGAAGTCTTCCAGTTGCCACCGCCGCTGTTTAAGGCAGAAGACGCATCTATGCAGGTCGTTCTTTATGGCCCGCGTACTTTTGCCAACATGACCAATGATGAGCGCGTACGTGCTTGCTACCACCATTCAATCCTTAAGTTTTTGAGCGGTGATCGTATGAAAAATGCCAGTTTGTGTGAACGATTCGGGATTGAATCGAAAAATGCTGCACAGGCTTCTCTGATCATAAAGAAAACACTTGAGGCAGAGCTTATCAAGGTTGCTGACCCGGGCCATCCTCGGGCAGGATACATCCCTATCTGGGCGTGAGGTTTCTTGATTGGGTTTTGATTGGTAGGGGTTTCCGGAGCCATAACGGAAGTATGTTCCCTGTCTTCCCAGATAGTTACGAGACCAGCATTTTCTTGATTGGGTTTTGATTCTAGCCAATCTGCTGAATACTGCCGAAGGCAAAGAGATCCTTTGCGTCTCATATTTTTAAAAAAGTGAGATACAAAGAAAATAATATTCAACAAGTGAGACACAACGCAATGAACGAAGCCGAAACCCGCGCCGAACTGATCGACCCCGCCCTGAAAGCTGCAGGCTGGGGTGTTGTTGTTGATGGCAGTCGTGTCCGTCGTGAAGTGATCACGCTGGGACGGCTGCAGGGTGCGGGCAAACGCTCGAAACAGGAGATTGCCGATTATGTGCTGATCTATCGCGGCCAGAAGCTGGCGGTAGATAAATAGGGACACTCCGAAAGCGCCGGTAAAAGTCGGTAAAGAACGAAGGGTGCAAATCCCTGTATGGCAAAGGCTAGCGACCAGCCATAGCCCTGAGTCATGCGTTGGCCATTCGTAAGGATGG
>JAYEOA010000013.1:0-6156 GCA_034722515.1 Thermodesulfobacteriota bacterium
GACATATTTAACATGCGCAACACCGGTACTTCATCAATGGCTTGTTGCTGGTCAAGGTAATGACCCAGGGTGGTTTCCAGCGCCGCCAGGGTGAGTTTGTCGATGCGTAATGCCCGCGCTAACGGGTGGTTACGAATTTTGTTAATCGCCCATTTTTTGCCGACGATGAGACCTGCCTGTGGCCCGCCGAGGAGTTTATCGCCACTAAAGGTCAAGACGTCGATCCCCGCCGCAACGCCCTCTTTAACCGTCGGTTCTTTGGGTAATCCGAAAGGGGAAAGGTCAAACAGCATACCGCTGCCGAGGTCTTCCATCACCGGTATCTTGTGGCAGCGCCCCAGTTCAACCATCTGCGCTGCTGATACCGCTTCGGTAAAGCCGACAATGCGGTAATTGCTGGTATGGATCTTGAGCAATAGCCCGGTTTTGTCGTTGATGGCTTGTTGGTAATCACGCAGATGGGTTTTGTTGGTGGTGCCAACCTCGCGCAGGATAACGCCACCGGCAGCCATTACATCGGGAACCCGGAAGGCCCCACCGATTTCGACCAACTCACCGCGCGAAACCACGGCTTCATCACCTTGAGCCAAGGCTGTTAGCGCCAGTAAAACCGCACCGGCATTATTGTTGACCACCGCCGCTGCTTCGGCACCGGTTAAGCGACAGAGTAATTTATCGATATGGCTGTAGCGATGACCGCGTTTACCCGTTGCTAGATCCAACTCTAAATTGGAATAGGAGCGGGCGACAGCGTCAATGGCTTGTAGTGACGCATTGCTCAGCGGTGCGCGACCTAGGTTGGTATGGAGCAGTGTCCCCGTGGCGTTGATTACCTGACGTAGTGATGGTTGCAATTTGCGTTGTAAGCGCTGTGTGGCAGCGGCACCGATCTTGGTGATATCAAGCTGTGCTGCTCCCTGTGCTACCTTGCCCTGCAATATTTGTGTTCTGTAGTGATCAACCGCTTCCTGAGCTGCTTCGACCACCAAACAGTGGGGGGCATTTGTTTTTGCCAGTGACGGCAATTGCAGCAGGCGATCAATTGATGGGAGTTGTTTGAGTTGTTCAGAGAATGTATTCATGCGCTTCTTGTTGGCTAGAATGATTATTTCAATTGCATCGTGGCTACACATTGGCAGTATTGTTGCATTAAGTAGTAGGTTGGAAGCGTACCATATCTTTGATGGGGGCAACAAGATGCAATTGACTACAGTTGGATACCGATTAATGCGAATAGCTGGCTGTTGAAAAAATGCTGCGTGAATGAAGCGGATAATTGGCTGGATAACTACGTCATATGACGCAGAAGGGTGGCGTTGTTGCGGGAGATTACTTATTTTACGAGATATTATATTTATAATAAATGTTATTTGTGTTCGCACTGTTAATAAATAAATGATAGTTTCATTAGGTGTTTGGGGTGACTATGTTGTAGCAATCGGAGAATAGGGTTGATGTCTGTAGAGATATACACGGATAGTAATGAAAAGATCCTGCGCGATCTTTGTGATGATTTGATGGGGTTGGTCGGCGAGAAGTTTTTTTCGGTTTTAATGGCCAAACTGGCTCAGATAGCCGGAGCTGACTATGCTTTTATCGGTCAATTTACCACCGATACGCGCGATATTGTGCGCACCGTTGCCGTTTATGCCGATGGTCAAATTATTGATAATATTGATTTCTCAATCATAAATACCCCTTGCGATGTGGTGGTTAAAAAAGGCTACCAGCGCTACCCCCACAGTGTCCTTGAATTGTTCCCGCTCGATCATCTTGCGATTAAAATGGAAGTTGATAGCTACGTTGGTCTGCCGCTGATAGATTCCGCTGGTGTGGTCATTGGTCCATTGGCGGTATTTAGTCGCAAGCCGATTCCCAACCTTCCACTGATCGAAACTGCGCTGCATATGATTGCCCTGCGGGCGTCATCAGAATTAGAACGTTTAGCCATCGAAAGCAAGCGTCGGGAAGAGTTTCACTTTTTGCAAAGTCTTTTGGATGCAGTGCCCAACCCGGTGTTTTATAAAGATGAACAGGGTTATTATCTCGGTTGTAATAAAAGTTACGAAAAGTTTTCGGGTATTTCACGGCGTGATTTGATCGATTGCAGCGTCGGCGAGATATTTCCAAGTCAGCGCACAGAAATTGGAACCCGTGAGGATGAAAAAGTTTTTTCTACTTTACAATCAACGACCTATGAAAGCCAGCTTGTCTGCGCCGATGGACGTTCACTGGATGTGCTGTTTAATAAAGCTCCGTTTTTTAATCGCGAAGGAGATTTAACCGGTCTGGTGGCGACGATTCAGGATATTACCTCACTACGCCAGATCGAAACGGCCATGCAATCGCTGGTTGAGAGTGCCATTGGCTATGCGGGGGAAGAATGTTATCGTCACGTTGCCGAGCAGTTGTGTCAGTGGTTTGATGCCGATTGTGCCATTATTGGCCGAGTATTGGATGATGGTAATATGGGTTCAATGGCTACCCTTTGGGATGGATCTTTTATCCCGGAACACTGTTTCAAGATGGTGGATAGTCTGTGTGAACAGGTGGTTAAAGATGGGGTGTGTTTGTTTGCTGACGGACTGTTAGAGCAGTTTCCTGATAGCCCTTTTGTCATTGAACTGCAGGCGCAGGGTTACGTTGGTGCGCCGGTGCTTGGTCATGATGGCAGCGTGATTGGGGTTATGGGTGTGCTGTCGCGCACTCCTATTAAGCGTATGGAGCGAGCCGAGGATGTTCTGGTGATTTTGGCTACCAAGGTTGGTGCCGAGATGGAACGGGAGCTATCGGAACAGCTAATACGGGAAAATGAAAATCACCTCGAATTTTTAGCTTCTCATGACGTGTTGACCGAATTGCCCAACAGGCAATTGTTTCGTGATCGCTTGCAGCACGCAATCTCCATGGCACGCATGGGTCATAATCAGGTGGCGGTGTTGTTTTTGGGTCTGGATCGATTCAAAAAAATTAACGATTCCCTCGGCCATGAGCTTGGAGATCGTCTATTGTGCAAGGTTGCCCGGCGCATTGAGCGTTGTATGCGTGATGTGGATACCGTGGCGCGTCTTAGCGGTGATGAATTTGCCATTATTCTCGACAAGGTAAGTAATGTGCCTAATGTTATTTTAGTCGCTGAGAATATCCGCCGTTCGCTGGCTGAAGTAATTGATCTCGAAGGTTATGGACTGGTGCTCACGGCCAGTATCGGCATTAGTATGTATCCTCATGATGGGGAAAATGTTCTTTCGCTGCTTAAAGGTGCTGATGCTGCCATGCATAAGGCCAAAGAGCTGGGGCGCGATAATTACTATTTTTATACCAAGGGACTCAATGAGCGAGCCAGCGAGTTGTTGCGTCTCGAAAGCTTCTTGCGTCAGGCTGTTGATCACAACACTCTGGTGGTTCATTACCAGCCACAGATTGATCTTAATACCAATAAAATTATTGGTGCTGAAGCATTGATGCGCTGGCAGCATCCTGAGTTTGGAATGATTTCTCCCGTCGATTTTATCCCTATGGCGGAAGAAACAGGACTGATTGTCCGCATGGGAGAATGGATATTGCGTAAGGCGTGTGCCCAGAATCGCGCTTGGCAACAGGCCGGGTTTAAACCTATCCGTATTTCAGTCAATATGTCGGCACGCCAGTTCAGTCAGAAAAATTTGGTTGAGATGGTCGCTGGGGTGTTATTGGAAACGGGGCTGGAGCCGGGTTATCTCGATTTAGAGATAACCGAGAGTGTTTTGATGGATGATGTGGATGCTGCCATTGCCACCATGATGGATTTGCATGCGCTGGGGGTGCAACTTTCCATTGACGATTTTGGTACCGGCTATTCCTCCTTGGCGTATTTAAAACGTTTTCCCATCGATAATTTAAAAATTGATCAATCTTTTGTCCGTGATGTCACAACGGATCCCAACGATTCAGCGATAGCAACTACCATTATTGATCTCGCTCGCAACATGCAACTGAGTGTTATTGCTGAAGGGATTGAGGAAGAAGCACAACGGGAGTTTCTCCATGCCCACGGTTGTCGTTACGGGCAAGGATATTTGTTTAGTAGGCCGGTAGCGGCGCAAGATTTTGAAGCCTATCTCGCACCTAAATCCTCCTTGTTGTGATGTTGTCATCCCCCGCTTATGATCCTCGATATCGTTAATCAGTACCGCCAGATATTGCAGCAGGCTGATGATTGGTTTGACCAGTGCCTCCACGTTCAAGGTCAGCAGATGGCCTGTCGGAGCGGTTGTTCCGGGTGTTGTCGCGGTCTGTTCGACATCACGTTGTTGGATGCCTATCTGTTGCAGCAGGGATTTAACACCCTCATAGCAGAACAACAAAACGGCGTACTTGCCTTGGTTGATAAGCGTGTACACCAGTTACAGCAGCAGTGGCCCGACTTTCAAGCCCCATATATCCTTAATCAACTTCCCCATCAACAGTGGCAGGAGATGCCCGAAGACGATTTGACCCCATGTCCATTATTGGATGATGACGGACTATGTATGGTTTATCAGTATCGGCCATTAACCTGCCGCCTGCACGGAATACCCCATATTGATATCGACGGCGAGCTGTTTTCCGACAGTTATTGTTCCCTCAATTTTACCGATGTCGATCCATTGACCATTAACGAATTACGCAGCAGCTTTAGGCAGCTTTTTCAGCGCGAGGTAGAACTGCTTAGCCAATTTAGTCTACAGCTCACCGGGCGTAGCCAAACCGAACTGGATACCTTTATTCCTACGGCGCTACTGATCGATTTTAGTTCCGACTTGCAAGTATGTTGATAAATATGAAATGTAACTACTTAGCACCTCTAACGTTGGGGATTACGTGTCTATCACGCAGAATAGTTACATTTTGACATTGTTTTTTCTAGATTGCTTGGTAGACTGTGATGATCAATGGGGGGAGCAGTTGTGCTCAAATGACGCCAACCTCTGCAATTATTGAGGATGAAGTGTTTGAAGATTTATCAACTATTGCGAGAAAGGAGCAAGTTATGATTCAAGTAGGAGAGAAAGCACCAGATTTTAGCGCACTCGGATATCACAATGGAGCCTTTGTAGAAGGTATCAAGCTTTCCGATTATTTGGGAAAATGGGTGTTGCTGTGTTTCTATCCCGGTGATTTTACCTTTGTTTGAGCTACTGAGATCTCAGCAGTTGCTGGGAAATATCCTGAATTACAAAAACTCGGCGTTGAATTGTTATCAGTAAGTGTTGACAGCAGGTTCACCCATAAAGTTTGGAACGATCAAGAACTTTCTAAAATGGTTGAAGGCGGCGTTCCCTTTCCGATGTTATCGGATGCCGGGGGCGACATAGGTAAGCTGTACGGCGTATTTAATGCTGCTGCTAAGGTGGAGAATCGCGGTCGTTTTATCATAGATCCAGATGGCGTTATTCAGGGCTACGAAGTATTAACACCACCGGTGGGGCGTAATTTCGATGAAACGCTAAGGCAGGTGCAAGCCTTTCAACTGGTGCGTGAGACCAAAGGTGCTGAAGTAACGCCTGTGGGCTGGCGACCCGGTAAAAAAACATTAAAGCCCGGGATAGATTTGGTTGGCAAGGTTTGGGAACAATGGCAAATAGGTATGGCGGATGACTAGGAGACTGTCGGGATTAGCAAAAAGCCCTGATTCACATTGAATCAGGGCTTTTTTAGCTATTTTTGTTTTTCCTTGCTGACCTGATAACAGGAAACACCTGTTGCGTTTTCGTTGCCGGCGACGAAAACGCAGCGGACGTTGGGGTTGTCAGCCGGGATCCATTCGTAAACGCGACAGTCGTAATTCATGACGTTTATTTTATATTTTTTGGTTTCTTTTGTTTCCCACCCTGAACTGCGCACGGCGGACAAGAACCCTGCACTGGCGGTGGAAACCAGCAGTAGCGTGATCATGATTGTTGTGATAATTGTGTGTACGGTTGTTTTCATCTTTTTCTCCTTTTGGTTGAGGCTTTTTGCCCGGCTTATTGGTGTCGTGGGAAATGGGGTCAGAAATGGGGTCAAGTCGACTGTTGACTTAGTATCTAGCGTTACAATCGAAAGCACGGATATGACTTCGCTTAACTTGTTTAATTGAAATGAAACTTGTAACTTGTATGATTCATTTGGCTGATATCTACGTATTAAATTAGC
>JAYEOA010000014.1:0-7274 GCA_034722515.1 Thermodesulfobacteriota bacterium
AAATCGTCTGATCGGTGCATATTCCCTCACATTTTCGACAAATAGGCTCACTATTCGCTCTAAAATGTTCGAAAATCTGCCCTCGACCAGTCAATTTCTCGTTACGATTCGCCAAGCCCGACAGGCTACTAATAAAATAAGTCCAGATTTTAAATTAACACCCATAGTCACACCAGAACAGCAAAAAACAAACAAAAAAGGCACTCAGCGAATACGCCAAGTGCCTGTTTTTATTATGGAGCGGGAAACGGGGGTCGAACCCGCGCCCTTCAGCTTGGGAAGCTGACACTCTACCACTGAGTTATTCCCGCAATAGGTGATGGAGTATAGGGAAACACGGTACTGGTTGTCAATTGCTTTTGCGCCATTTTGTTAGATAACTCTCGGCCTGGCGTTGTGTATGTACTTTTCCACTTATTTCAGCTTGTTTTAATTGTTGGAAAAAAGAGCCGAGTTCACCTCCGGTACATTGGGGACGGTGTTGCTGCACCTGCGTGCTGGTCAATAATGGGATGATGCGTCCATTGCGAAGATATTGCTGACACAATTGCCACAATTCTTGCGTTTGCTCTCGCAACCGGTCGTCAACAGGGGCACTACCAAGAGCAGCATAAACAATGAATGCCTCGGGCAATGGTCCATTTTGCTGTTGTAACCACAACAGCTTACCGCGCTGACTACAGCGCATTTGATCGAAGTGCTGCAATTGCTCGGTGGTTATTTTAACAGCAAAGAAGATAAGATTTGCCAACCGTCGTTCAAAATGTAACCCATTCAATAATTCATCTATAACATGAGGTTTACTAGCACAACCCCTTAGTAATGCGCTAAAACACAACAATGAGTTGATAGTGTAATTGTCGCCACATGGGGCGGCAAAAATCTGGCAATAGTCATTCGATCCATCAGCATAGATTTGTGCCAGCCTCGTTCTTACATTCTCGTAACTGCGTATCGCTTGCTGCTTATCACCGACAATACCTAACGCATCAGCGACGCCACAATCAAAAAATAGCTCAAGGGCGCCTTGGGGTTTTTCGCTGGCAAATAGTTGCCCCAATTCACTCCTGATGCGCTCACCGGCGACCCGCTTCATCAACGGAGCGTACCGCGTTAAGGCTTGTTGTGTAGCGGCATCCGGGGTGAGTTGGAGCACGGCACAATGACGCAACCCTTTAAGTATGCGCAATGGATCAGCGGACAAAACATCGTCTCCACACATGCGCAGACAACAATGTTTTAAATCTGCTTGTCCACCTAGGGGATCAATTAGTCGAGATGAGGATAAATCAGGATAAAGTTGCTGTGCCATAGCGTTAATAGTAAAATCACGCAAGGTAAGATCACCTTCAATGGTATCAGCACGAAATGGGGCAAAATCGAATTGAAGCTCAGGGGTACTACGGGTAACCACGCGGCTATAACCACGCTTAGCATCGAGGCAAAACCAATGCCCATTGACCCGTTTGGCAAAACAACGAGCTAGCACGGTAGGATCGCCGGTACTGACAAGATCAAAATCGACACCGGTACGATGAAGAAGTTGGTCGCGCAGACAGCCGCCCACCAAATACAGCGATAACGACTCGGCTGCGGCCAATTTGGCCAGCAGTCCGAGTTCGTTATGATTTCTACTAATCAAAATAGTTAATCAGGGGTAGAAAAATCAATTTCAGCGTTATTTTTAAGCTCTGTAACCCAGGCGTGAAACTCTTTAGCACCCGCTTGTTCCTTAAGATAAGAGACTATTTGCGGCTTGACTTCATCAAAAGTCAATGATTTTTCTTCCTGTTGATCGGTCACTTTAATCAAATGATAACCAAATGGGGTTTTAACGACATCACTAATTTCACCTGGCTTAAGGGCAAAAGCGACGGTCTCAAATTCTTTAACCATTGAACCTGGACCAAAAAAGCCCAGATCACCGCCTTTTTCACCACTTGGGCACGCTGAGTGTTCTTGTGCCAAGTCAGCAAAAGTTTCTTCGTCGGCTTGAACCTGCTGATGAATATCGTTGATCTTTGCTTGCGCCTCAGCACCCTCAGCACCCTCTTCTTCCGTTGCCTTAACGAGGATATGGCTGGCTCTAACTTGAGCTGGTTTACGCATTTTTTCCTGATTATCTTCAAAAAAGGCCTTAATCTCTTCGTCATCAGGCTCTGAATCATTCAGCGCTTTTTTCTCAGTCATCATGTTGACCGATAGGTCTTGACGGATCATGCGATAATAACAATCCTTATCGACACCTACTTTTTCCAGAGTAGCATAAAACTCCTCGGGACTGGGAAAGTTTGCCATCACCTTAACGGTTTCTTCTTTGATCTGATCATCGCTGGCAACTACGCCTTCAGCTAATGCCTGTTGAAAGATCAACTCACGGGCAATAATGCGTTCAACGGCAACCTCCTGTACTTGCTCCCTTTCTTCATCGCTCAAATTATCCGCTGTTTTGCGAAACATCTCCATAGAGTAGCTCTGTATGGCATTGAGAAAATCGAACTGGCTGATAGGATTACCGTTAACTGTGATCATTTGTTCCTGCATGTATTTCTCCTTAACTAGTTAATTGATAACTATTCTGGCACCCCTTAATTTGCGTGCCCATCACGCTGAATAATTACGATAATTGATTATTTTCGACTATTTGTAATTGTTTAGCAAGCAGAGCAAATTCCTGAATGGTCAGGGTTTCCCCACGTCGTTTCATATCGATGGAAGCCTGCTCGGCGGTAATGTCAATAACCATGGCACTAAAACCAGCAGCACCGAGGCAATTGCGTAGTGTTTTTCGCCGCTGAGCGAAAGATGCCTTGACTACTCGGCGAAAAAAATCTGCGTCAGCTACATCTACACGAGGACTATCACGTCGGTCAAAACACAGTACCTCGGACATCACCTTAGGTTGTGGTTTAAAAGCGGTCGGTGACACTAAGGCAACGCGGCGGACATCGAACCATAGTTGGCACATCACTGTCAAGGAGCCATACTCTTTTGATCCGGGTTCGGCACGCAAACGATCACCCACCTCTTTTTGAAACATAAGCACCATACGTGAAATCAGTTGACGATGAGTGATCATCTTAAACAAAATTTGACTAGAAATATTATACGGAAGGTTTGCCACCAACTTACATTCGCTCGATTGAAGGAGCAGATTCCAATCCATTTTAAGAGCATCGCCAACATGAACCGACAACTTTTCGTCGTTGCGCTCAATAAAATTTTGCGCCAAATCGCGATCAATCTCGATAATATCGAGGGATTTCACCAAAGGCAGCATTTTATCGGTCAACGCCCCCTGCCCCGGCCCAATCTCCAACACATGGTCGTAATCGGTTAGTTCAGCTGCGGCAACAATCATAGCGATGATGTTTTGATCGTGAAGAAAATTTTGACCGAACCGCTTTCGCGGTCGAGGATAGATACTCATTAACGATGATCTCTCTTGAATGATCGAGGCCAACGGGTGATATGCAATGTTTTTAGAATGGGAAACATCCGTAACGCCACCGCATAGGAAACTGCTCCGAGTAATAAACCATAGATTAAGCTACCAAGGCACATTGGAACTATTAGATTGTAACCAAACTGCGTCCATGATTCTGCCGTGGCATGTTTACAAAAATTAGCCCGCTCCATACCTAGGATAAAACGACCCGTTTCGTATTCAACGGCATAGATAAATGGCGCAGTTAGCGGGTTACTGATCCACACCCCAATGGCAGCGGCAATCTTGTTTTGTTTCAGCAATATGGCGACAGACACGGCGATGATAATTTGAAACCCCAGCGTTGGAGTCATGCCAATAAAAATACCCAGAGCAAACCCCTTGGCAATTTCGTCGGGCGAAGCACGCAAACGCAACAGGCGCAACAACAACAACTTTGATTGTCGGATAAGTCCCCAGCGTCGCCACATAGTCGCTTACCGATTATTCATTGTCGCGAACTGCAAAGGACCAGTGACCGTATTTAACGACCAATTGGCACGTGCATTCAGGTCTAGGGGAGAACTTAATCCTTTATTCAAATAATAATCTCCGGCCACGGCAAGCATTGCGGCATTATCGGCACATAACAGTGGCGACGGGAAAAAAACCTCCATAGCATCCCCTTTGGTTCTCTGCTGAAAACGCTGACGCAAACCACTATTACAAGCCACGCCACCGGCAACCACAATGCGGGTCAACCCCTGTTGCTTAGCCGCCTTTATGGTCTTACTACTCAGCACATCGACAACAGCTTCTTGAAAGCTGGCCGCTAAATGGCTCAACAATTGTCCTTCAAGAGGTTCATCAAGCTTTTTAATCTGATTTAGCACCGCCGTCTTAACCCCGCTAAAACTAAAATCAAAACCGGGTCGATGCAACATCGGTCGGGGAAATTTAAAATAATCGGGATCGCCATCTTGAGCCAGCCGATCGATCAGTGCACCGCCGGGATAGGTCAAGCCAGACATCTTAGCCACCTTATCAAACGCTTCGCCAGCGGCATCATCTAACGTTTGCCCCAATAACTGATAACAGCCAATCCCTTCAATGCGATACAGGTGGGTATGACCGCCAGAAACAGCCAACGCCAGATAAGGAAACTCAATTGGCTGCTCTAAAAACGGTGCAAGGATGTGCCCTTCGATATGATGAACCCCAACCAGGGGGATATCAAGTGCATAAGCCATCGCTTTCGCCGATGAAAGACCAACCAGCAAAGCACCGATCAAACCGGGGCCACTGGTAACCGCCATCCCTTCGATATCATCCAAAGTGACACCGGCCTCACGTAACGCCTGATCAATCACCACAGGACAGGACTCAAGGTGTTTACGTGCCGCCAATTCTGGCACAACACCACCGTAGCAGGCGTGGATATCCACCTGTGAAGCAATAATGTTACTTAACACCTGACGGCCATCGCGAACGATGGCTGCCGAAGTTTCATCACAAGAAGATTCAATAGTAAGTATCAACATAAATTTTCATCGATTGTAGTGTGGAAACTGTTAAGCACAAATGTAGACAAGCTGAATAGTTACAATAAGTTCGCCGCAAGCTCAGCTAAACCGGAACGCTCACCGCGCGACAAGGTAACATGACCAGCGATGGGCTGCCCCTTAAATTTTTCCACAATATAGGCTAATCCATTACTTGATGCATCGACATAAGGATTATCGATCTGATACGGATCGCCGGTCAAAACAATCTTTGTCCCTTCACCGGCACGGGTGATAATGGTTTTTATCTCATGCGGTGTCAAGTTTTGCGCTTCATCGACAATCATATACTGATTGGGGATTGAACGACCACGAATATAGGTCAGTGGTTCAATCTCCATAATACCCATATCGACTAATTCGCGATAACCGCGTTTTTTCTTCCCCCTATCTTCAACGCTACCGAGGAGTAATTCGACATTATCAAAAATAGGTTGCATCCATGGAGCGAGTTTTTCCTCAACATCACCAGGGAGAAAGCCGAGATCACGCCCCATGGGGAATACCGGTCGCGACACCAATAAGCGACTATAATTACCGTCATCGGCAGCCTTTTGCAAACCTGCAGCAATGGCTAACAGGGTCTTGCCGGTGCCGGCCTTGCCCACCAGAGTTACCAACGAAATGGAGGTGTCGAGCAATAAATCAAGGGCAAAGTGCTGTTCTCGATTGCGGGCAGTGATTCCCCAAATACCCTCTTTGGCAATTTTAGCTAATGGCTGTAGTTGACCACTGGCAGAGTTGTAACGAGCCAGAGCTGTGTGGGACGGATTGCCGTCATCAATTAACGTAACCCCCTGATTCGGCAGCAAAGTTGTTGTTTCAGGTTCTTCGATATAGCCTTGACCATAAAAACGATCAACATCGGTGGCTGGAATAGTCCGTTCCACCATCCCGGAATAAAGCTCATCAATAGAAACTTTATCGCTTTCATAATCTTGAGCCATTAACCCGAGAGCATTAGCTTTAATACGCAGGTTGGTATCTTTGGTGACAAAAACAACCTGACAACTACAGCTTTTATTCAGGGCAACAGCAACGGCAAGTATGCGATTATCGCTACGATCCATTTGCAATTCCGGGGGGAGATTATTAGCATGTTCCCGCGTATTGAGAATCACCGTAAGTGTGCCACCGCTATCCAATGACACCCCTTTGGTCAAGCTCCCTTTAGAGCGTAGAGCATCCAGCATGCGTGAGACCTGACGCGCATTACGTCCGATCTCATTGAGGTCTTTTTTAAAGGTATCAATCTCCTCAATCACGGTGATCGGAATATATACATCATTATCTTCAAACTTAAGATACGCCTGAGGATCATGCAACAACACATTGGTATCAAGTATAAAATTTTTCTTCATAGACAGCTCACCTGTTTTTTTTGAGGAGGGCAATAATCAGTCAGAAATTTCATTCTGATGCTCGTTAATAATATCTGTCATTGCGGTTAATAAATGGTCAACATCGGCACGGGTATTAAAATATCCGGGGCTAACCCGTATGGTTCCTCGAGGAAATGTGCCAATAGTATGATGTGCGTCGGGGGCGCAATGCAAGCCGATGCGCACAGCAATTTGATACTGCTGATCAAGCAAAAAACCCACCTCAGCCGAATCAATGCCATCTACCGTAAATGAGAGGACTCCACCTTCGGCATTACATGGCCCATACAGCACCACCCCGGCAAGGTAAGATAAACCTTTCCGCAGCCTATTTATCAACGATTGTTCGTGCAAGCGGATCCGATCCATCCCCTCTTGAACCACATAACGTATCCCTGCAGTTAATGCGACTAGTGCCGGAGTATTCAAGGTACCACATTCAAGGTGTTCAGGCATTTGTTCAGGCTGTTTCAACTGGCTGGAAAAAGTACCGGTTCCGCCATATTTCGATGGTTTTAGCTGTAGTTTTTCATTCACGTACAAAAAACCGCTTCCCTGGGGACCAAACAACGATTTATGTCCGGGTACAGCCAGCAGATCAATAGCCATTACCTCAACATCGATGGGAAAAACCCCCGCACTTTGAGCGCCATCGACCATGAACGTAATCCCCCGTTCACGACACCATGGACCAATGGTTTCTATGGGCTGCACAGTGCCGGTAACATTAGAACAGTGGCTAAGAACCACCAGTCGGGTCGGTTGACTACATACCTGCTGAATATCCTCCAATCGAACACGACCTTCACCATCAGCACCAACCTTGACCACCTCAACTCCACGCTGTTGCAATTCATACAGCGACCTGGCAACAGCATTGTGCTCCATGGTGGTGGTAACCAC
>JAYEOA010000014.1:7374-27706 GCA_034722515.1 Thermodesulfobacteriota bacterium
GCTGAATATCCTCCAATCGAACACGACCTTCACCATCAGCACCAACCTTGACCACCTCAACTCCACGCTGTTGCAATTCATACAGCGACCTGGCAACAGCATTGTGCTCCATGGTGGTGGTAACCACCCGATCACCCGCTTGCAACAACCCAAACAGAGCAATATTGATCGCCTCTGTAGCATTGGAAGTAAAGGTAATTTGAGCGCAATTACTGATATTAAAGAATTGAGCGACAACCATACGCGCCTTCAAGACAATTTGGGCAGCCTCGTGAGCAAGGCGATGCCCTCCTCGTCCGGGATTGGCACAACAGGTTCGCGCCACATGATCTTGAGCCAAATAAACTGACTCCGGCTTGGGAAAAGAGGTGGCAGCATTATCAAGATAGTTTATGATCGTTTCACCACTGGCAGGTGACATGGGACTCCCTGAATAATTTACAGAATTCGTAACTATTCAGCGTAATGGGTGCTGAATAGTTACTGAAATTCTACGATTTTTGTGAAACTACCACCCCGCTTAAATTTAGGCAATATTCAATTAGCACCCATGTTGCTCCTCAAGCAAATTCAAACGATTAACTCCGTTGACAGCTACGACATATTGTGTTCTAAATCCACACCCATACATAATACAGTATTCGTATTACCAATTTAAAAGGAAAAATCTCATGTCTAAAAGTACCCAAAACAGCCATCTTGCGCTGACAAAAAATGCCCTTACCGTCCTTGAACGACGCTATCTAAAACGTGACGAAAAAGGTTGTGTTTTAGAAACCCCTGCCAACATGTTTGAACGGGTTGCACAGGCCATTGCTGGTATAGAAATAGAGTTTGATAAAAACACTGATGTCAAAAAACTAGCTACTGACTTTTATAACATGATGACCAATCTGGAGTTTTTACCCAACTCACCAACCTTGATGAATGCCGGTCGCGAGCTGGGGCAACTTTCGGCCTGTTTTGTGCTACCGGTTGAAGACTCGATGGAAAGTATTTTTGAAGCGATAAAAAACACTGCCCTAATCCACAAAAGTGGCGGCGGGACAGGCTTTTCCTTTAGCCGTATCCGCCCCAAAAATGATGTCGTTTTATCGACCAAGGGGGTATCTTCCGGACCACTATCTTTTATGAATGTGTTTGATGCGGCAACAGAGACCATCAAACAAGGTGGCACGCGCCGTGGTGCCAACATGGGTATTTTGCGCGTTGACCATCCCGATATTATGGATTTTATCATGTGTAAGCGTGATCAAACCGTGTTAACCAACTTCAATATTTCTGTTGGCATGACTGAGGCGTTCATGAAAGCTGTCAAAAGTGATGGCGAATACGATATTATCAGCCCGCGTACCGGTGAGGTATGTAATCGCATGTCGGCGGTCAAGGTGTTTGACCACATCATTGATATGGCGTGGAATAATGGCGAACCAGGAATCATATTCCTCGACCGACTCAACCGCGACAACCCGACTCCACATATCGGTGAGATCGAAAGCACCAACCCCTGTGGCGAACAACCGCTACTTCCCTATGAATCGTGCAATCTAGGTTCTATCAATTTAACCATGATGGTTAAGGATGGTCAGGTCGATTGGGATAAGTTACGCAATACGGTTCAGTTGGCCGTGCGCTTTTTAGATAATGTCATTCAGGCAAATAATTACCCAATTCCAGAAATCGCCGAGATGTCTATGGCCAACCGCAAGATTGGATTGGGCATTATGGGCTGGGCCGATATGCTGATTTTACTCGGCATTGCCTACTGCGATCAGGAAGCGACCGATCTTGGTAGAAAAGTAATGAAATTCATCAACGATGAATCTCATGCAGCATCACGTCAATTAGCCAACGATCGTGGTGCCTTCCCCAATTTCACAGGTAGTGCCTTCGACAAGCGTCAGGAAGCAGAAATTCGCAACGCGACTTGCACCACTATTGCCCCGACGGGTACCATATCCATCATCGCTAACAGCTCCAGCGGCATTGAGCCGCTATTTGCCGTCTCCTATATTCGCCAAGTGATGGATGACGATATTTTAGTCGAGGTTAACCCACTGTTTGAAAAGGTTGCCAAGGAGCGAGGTTTCTATTCACTAGAACTGATGAAACTGATTGCCGAAAAAGGATCAATCGGTGATTTTGAGCAGATTCCTGAAGATATACGGCGTATCTTTGTTACTGCCCACGATATTACCCCTGAAGATCACATCAGGATGCAGGCTGCGTTCCAGAAACACACCGACAACGCTGTCTCTAAAACAGTCAATTTTTGTCACGGTGCCAGCCGCGATGATGTCACCAGCGTGTATCAACTGGCCTACCAAAGTGGCTGCAAAGGGGTGACCATCTACCGTGACGGTTCACGTGACAAGCAGGTGTTATCGGTAAATAAATCGACCGAAAGCACAGATAACAGCGTACCTATGGAAAATAAAAAAGCCAGCCGTAAGCGTGATCGCCCCCGGACTCTTAACGGAGCAACATACCAGATGCAAACCGGCTGCGGACCGCTGTATATCACTATCAATGAAGACCCGCATGGTCTCTTTGAAGTGTTTACTACCATGGGCAAAGCCGGTGGTTGCGCCGCATCGCAATGTGAAGCGTTGGGTCGCTTAGTGTCCATGGCGTGGCGTAGCGGCGTACAAGCACGGCAAACGGTTAAACAACTGGTCGGCATTTCCTGCCACAAGCCTGCCGGTTTTGGTGCTAACCGCGTCACTTCTTGCGCCGATGCGTTAGCCAAAGCCATCCAAATGCATATGCACACCGAAAACGAAGAAAGCCAGCAGTATATTGCCGGTGGCGGTGCCTGCCCTGAGTGCGGTGGTCCTGTCGAACATGAGGGTGGCTGTAGCGTCTGCCATGCATGCGGTTATTCAGAGTGCGCTTAAATAATAAGTAAACTATTCAGCACCTCTAAAGTTAGGCACGCTGAATAGCAACAAATAGTATTGGCAATTAAACCCATGAATATTCTCCTCGTTAATCCACCCAATAGTGGGCGCAGTATCCCCGAAGAACGATACGGCATTGACACCCTTAAACAAATTTTTCGCGGAGAACCGCTTGGCCTCGAAGTGCTGGCCGGTTATCTGGATGGGCACGAGGTAAGCATCCTTGATTTAAAAGCGGCTCCTGACGATTTTAGCAGCGTCATTGCAACCAGCAAACCGGATCTGGTTGCCTTTACTGCCATGACCTGCGAAGCCAATACCGTAATTAGATTAGCTAGGGAAGTAAAACAAAATACCAACGCCATCACTGTTATCGGTGGTATCCATGCCAGCAATGACCCCCAGTTCTTTAACCACGCAGTGTTTGACTACATCGTTATCGGACTCGGGCAGCAATCTCTGGCAAAACTTGTCGCAGCACTTGAAAGTGGACACAATGACCAACCTATCACTGGTGTCGCAAAATCGACCCCCGGTCAAAACCTCAACTGGACACAACGTCAGTTTGAAGCACAGAACTACACCGTAGCTCCAGCACCACGCTATGACCTGACAGCAGCATATCGAGACAGTTATTTTCTGCCCAAGTTACAGGTACATATGGGCTATGTGGTCACCGCCTACGGCTGCCCATACCGTTGTGCATTTTGTTCTATTGCCGGTCAGGCGGGGGGACAATATCTGTGTCAAAACAACAAAAACGTAATACGCGACCTCCAATGTCTACCCGACGTCCCATTTATTCGACTGGTTGACGCCAACACCTTTGGTTCCATTGCTCATGCACAAGAACTATGTCACGCTATTGAACAAGCAGGGATCAAAAAACAATATCTGCTCGACGTTCGTGCCGATACGGTAGTCAGCCACCCCAATGTTCTCGAAGAATGGCAACGAATTGGTTTGCGCTCGGTGGTGATCGGTTTCGAGGAGATCAGTGACAAACGTTTATCCGCCATGAACAAACAGGGCAGTACACAACTAAATAGTGAAGCTTTGACCATCCTCAATCAGCTAGGAATTTCTGTTGTTGGTGACTTTATCGTTGACCCGGATTATGATGATGAAGATTTTGATCAACTCGAAGAATACATTACCTCACACCAGATCAACCTGCCGATGCTAACCATTATGACTCCATTGCCCGGCACGCCACTTTATGCCACAATGAAAAATCAGATCAGTGAATTTAATCTTGATTACTACACCCTGACCAACGCTGTTACGCCGACACGATTAAGTGAAAAACGTTTTTACACCCGCTATTCTGATTTGATGCGTTCATGTCATAGGCATGCTACGATTTAGGGTAACTACTCAGCACCTCTTAAGTTGGGCACGCTGAGTAGTTACAATTTAGGTAAAAATTCAGGAAATAATCTATGGAAGCTTACATTACCGCATTATCTTCTTTTCTGCCAAATTCGCCGATTAACAACGATGAGATGGAAACGATATTGGGACTGGTCGATAACATCCCATCGCGCACACGGCGAATCATCTTGCGCAACAACAAGATACTCCAACGCTACTACGCCATCAATCCAGACACCCTTTTACCCACCCACAGCAACGCACAATTAACCGCCGAGGCCATTCGTGGTTTACGGCAAAACGCTGATTTCGATTTGGATCACATAGAATGTCTGTGTTGCGGCACATCATCACCCGATCAGTTAATGCCGGGGCATGCATCGATGGTTCATGGCGAACTATCCTGTGGTCCGTGCGAGGTGGTTTCAACAGCAGGTATTTGTGCCTGTGGTGTCACAGCGTTAAAACATGCTTGCATGCAAGTAGCTTTGGGGGAAACAAATAATGCCGTTGCCACCGGTTCCGAGCTTTCTTCAAGCTTCATGCACGCCTCCATGTGTGGTCAAGTCACTCCCGGGCGCTCACAAGAGCTACAAAAGCAACCCGCTCTTTCCTTCGATAGCGATTTTTTACGCTGGATGCTATCGGATGGTGCCGGTGCGGCCTTTATCAGCCCGACTCCTGCTACCACGGGACAATCATTAAAGGTGGAATGGATCGATCAGATCTCCAGTGCACACGAGCTTGACACCTGCATGTATGCCGGAGCGATAAAAACAAAGACCGGGAAGATTAAGGGGTGGCGCAACCTTCCAACCTTGCAAGATGCCATCGAACAACATGCCTTTTTAATCAAGCAAGATATCAAATTACTCAACGAAGAGATTGTTACTACCGCCGTAGATCGCACCTTGCTACCCATCATAAAAAAACGGCAACTTACCCCTGAAGAGATCACGTGGTTTCTCCCCCACTACTCATCCGACTATTTCAGAAAACGACTCTATACCCGGATGGAAGAAAAGGGGTTCCACATCCCATATGAGCGCTGGTTTACCAATCTGGAAACAAAGGGAAATACTGGCGCAGCATCAATCTATATTATGTTGTATGAGCTTTTTCATTCGGGACGACTGAAAAAGGGGGACAAAATTCTCTGTTTTATCCCAGAAAGTGGTCGTTTTACCATCTGTTATATGCTGTTGAGTGTGATTTAACAGAAAATTCGCTCAACAGCATCCACAGACAATGGGTACCATCAACAATAGGTACATTACACAAGGCAGGTTTTAAGTTACAACTTAAACGATACGGTGACCTTAACCGGAAGAATTAAAGGTAAAGACCTCGATCAGCTATCAACGCGTTTGCGTAATTCTTTACCAACCTTGAAAAAAGGAAGTTTCTTGGTTTTAACCTGAATGGCTTCCCCCGTTTTAGGATTACGTCCAACGTATGATTTATAATCTTTTACGACAAAACTGCCAAAACCGCGAATCTCAATACGTCCCTCATCAATCAACTCCAATGTCATGCTATCAAACATCAGATTAACAATCTCTTCCGCCCTCTTATAGGTCAGATCTTTTTCCAGAGACAACGCTTCGATTAGTTCAGACTTGTTCATACACCCTCCTGCCGATAAAAACAGAACTCTAAATTAAACAGTCAATTGTAACTATTCAGCATAATAGGCACGCAATCGCCATATCAAGGGACGCAACAAACCCATCCACTGGGCTTATTGTCGCCATCCATAACGACAAATACCCTTGCTATGGGAATCACGTACCCAATTTGAGAGGTGCTGATTAGTTATGGTCAATTTAGCAATAACACCCAAAATGACCAAGAAAGATCTATAAAAAAGCATTATTCACAGGATGTGTCAACATGTGATGTGTCTGATTTCATTATTTAAATTACGGTAAAGGGAGACAACGTCCAAATAACGTTTGCTTCACCATCGCCGACATTAGTCCATGAATGGGGAAGATGGGATTTAAAAGACAGGCTATCTCCAGCATTCAAGGTGTATACCTCATCACCAATCTCAACCTGTAGCTGACCATTGAGTAGGTAGATCAACTCATCCCCGGGATGATGCATATTCGCAACGCCGCTCGTACCCCCCTTAGGTACAGTACAGTAAAATGACGAGAACTGTGGATCGCGTAATCCTGAGGTAAACGATTCGGTTAACATATTAGAATTATCTTCATATATCGTCGCATCACGCTGACCACTGACCGAAAACACCACCTCATGAGTTGTGCTGACCTCCTCGACAAAGTAATCAACACTTTTATCGAATACGATGGCCAATTTCATCAAAATTGCAACAGATGGTATCGTTAAGCCACGCTCTACACGTGAGATCATGTTCGACGACACCCCAGACTTGGTGACTAGTTCCTGAATCGTTAACTCTCTACCAAGTCGAATCGCTTTCAACTTCTTTCCAATGATTTTTTTTAATTTCATTGTTTGCTCCTCACGCCTGTTGCTGAGCAACACTGGGTGCCGGTGAAACCACCCACAACACTAAGGTTTTACCATTATTAGTATTGACCCAGCGATGAGGCAAATTCGCTTTAAATGAGATAGAATCGCCAGCGAACAACGTGTAACTAACCCCTGCAATAATCAGTTTCATCTGACCATACTGAACCATGGCAAATTCTTCACCGGAATGAACCATATCTCCTTCGCCACTATGACATCCCGCTTCGAGCGTATCATTAAATACGGAGAATCCAGGATCACGCAAACCTTGCGTCAAGCTAACAATCTGATGTTTATCTTCAAAAAAGAAGATCGGCTCCCCTTTTCCTTTGGGGGTGTACACAACCGTAGAGCCTTTCTCGGCTTCTTCGACAAAATAGCTGATACTCATTCCGAATGAACTCGCAAGCTTCATCAAAATTTCTACCGACGGTGTCGTTAATCCGCGTTCGATGCGCGAAATCATATTCGAAGAGACCTGAGATTTATTTGCTAACCCCTCAATGGTCATATCGTTATTTAACCGCATTTTTTTGAGTTTTTTACCGATAAGTTCCTTGACCATTGCAACTCCTTTTTGCCGAAAATAGAATGTTGTTTTACCATCAACATTTAAGCCTGTCAACGACAACTCATAATTACCCCTTTAGATGCCCTATTTACCGCATCACTTTAAGATAAAACCTAAATTTAAAATCTAGCACGAACGATATGTATATACAAAAATACAACTATTTCCATACTAGAATGGTCATTCAGGCATTTAACAACCACTGTCCGCTATAAGACCGACGACATAGAGAGGATAATCCCTAAAATGATCATTAACTCATTTCTTTACTAAATAAAACAACAAACAATCGGTGGTCAAATAGATGGAAATTAAAGAAAGGCAATAAAGAGGTGGAATAATAACTAAAACAACAAGTAACTATTCAGCATCCTACCAGTTGGGCACGCTGAATAGTTACAACAATAATAACATTACAGATCATTGCCAAAAAAACTATCAACATGGCATGCGACATGCATATTAACTTCTATAAGTAATAACGCAAAAGAGCCACAAAGAACAACGCCTTACTTTATTTGAGCCTCGGTGCTTCTCCTCCTTAGCCCGAGGCTATTTTTTGTCTTTTTTTCGTCAAAAAGAGCTCAAACCACGCTACTTTGACACCATTGCCAACAAACAATCTCCATCAGCAGCATAGATATCAACGCCAATGGGACGCCCAACATATTGCGCAAGATTCTGATCTGATTTAATCTTTACCGCAACATATTCAGCACTAAGCCCCTGCCAACTTTGCCCAGTTGAACGTTTTTCCACCATAACTTCTACCCTCTTGCCAACGAAGCGATTGATATAATCACGTTTCTTAGTTTGTGCAAATTGACGCAGTTGTTTAGCCCTCATTTTGGCCATGGATGGTTCAACCTGATTTGGCATTTTCTCTGCTGTAGTACCGGGTCTTTTGCTATAAGGAAAAACATGTAAATAGTGGATAGGCAGAAGCGAAACCAACGCCATGGTTTCATCGTGTTCGGCTTGTGTTTCACCAGGAAAACCAACGATCAAATCGATACCGATTGAAATATCAGGCATAACGGCCTGTATTTTTTGTAAGCAGGCACAGAACTGGTTTGCCGTATAATGACGGTTCATCCGTTTTAACACCTCATCACTACCAGATTGTAATGGAATATGTAAATGGGGACATACGCGTGATGATGAAGCCACAACATCAATTAAGTCGGATGTTAATTCCTGCGGCTCTACCGAGCCTAATCTGAGACGATGCAGAGTTGTCTGCTCTAAAATAGTCTGAACCAACCTATCCAAAGAAAACTCTGCACCAAGATCGCGACCATAGTTACCAATATGGATCCCCGTCAACACCACTTCGTGGTAGCCGTTTTCAACCAATGCTTGGATCTGAGCAACCACATCTGGCACGGCAACGCTCCGACTGCGCCCCCGGGCAAAAGGGATAATACAATATGAACAAAAAGCATCACAGCCGCTTTGTATTTGTACAAATGCACGACTGTGCTCAAAAAACGAAGCAATTTTCAAGTTGGGACAGCTCGTTGATGTGGCAATATCCCCAACCTGCACCTTGGCACCCCGCCCGTTTAACAGTGCGATCAAGTGCTGTTTTTCTATGTTGCCAATAACAAATTCAACGCCGGGAATATCAGCTAACTCTTGCGGTTGCACCTGAGCATAGCAACCTGTTACTACAATACGGCATTCGGGATTAAACCTGTGTGCCCGTCGCACCAATTTTCGTGATTGTGCATCCGTTGCCGAGGTAACTGTGCAAGTATTGACAATAACTAGCTGTGCCCCTTCTTCAAATGGACACAAGCGATAGCCGTCCTGAATTAACAACTGTTCCATGGCGGCAGATTCAAACTGATTCGCCTTACAACCTAAGGTGATCACACACGCTGTGGTTTTCACTGTATCCAACCTCCTCCAATCACACAGTCTTCCTGATAAAAGACAGCTGCCTGACCAGGTGTCACCCCCGTTTGTGGTTGATCGAATACAACATGAACAGATTGATCACCCTGCAGCGAAATAGTGGCTAACGCTTCACAATGGCGATACCGGATACGACAATCAACCCGGAGCGGAAACTGAGCTATCGGCTGCGACCACACAACATTTTCAACCTGCATCACCATGGTTTCCAGATGATGTTTTTCACCTACAATAACACGACGTTCGATGGAATCAACTGCCACGACGTACAGTGGTTCGCTCCAACCGATTCCCAGCCCACGACGCTGGCCAATGGTATAACGATGGATCCCCTGATGATGTCCAATGATAGCACCATCGACATGAACGATGTCACCGGCTTCGGGCAATTGCAACGATTGGTTTTCTAAAAAACTGATATAATCGTTATCGGGAATAAAACAAATATCCTGACTTTCACCGTTATTTCTTGCCGATAAATTTAACCGCCTTGCAATACGCTGAACCTCCTGTTTGGTAATATTTCCCAGGGGAAATATCACTCGCGACAGCTGCTGCGACGACAGGGTGAACAGGAAATAGCTTTGATCTTTTTTTGAGTCCTGACCACGGCGCAATACGGAATACTTTCCTGAATGATCGACACAAGCGTAATGCCCCGTAGCCAAGTATTCGATACCCAGATCATCGGCAACACGCAGCAAATAAGCAAACTTCATGTGACGATTACACAAGATACACGGATTTGGGGTGCGACCATGAAAATATTCCTGACAAAAATTCTGGACAATCTCTCGATTAAACTGTGTCTGACAATCTAAACTATGAAATTCAATTCCCAACTCACGAGCAACCTGCCTTGCGCCACCATCTACACATTCGCCATCAAACGCTGGTAATAGTTGCATATTGACTCCGACCACATCGTAGCCCTGCTCTAGTAACAATGCAGCGGTTACAGCGGAATCGACGCCACCACTTAAGGCAACCAGCACTTTTTTTACTACCTGCATACGCTTTCCTCAACCATCACAAACACATCAATTGCATCAATGTGGATCGATACTACATTCGACAAATGGACATTCACCCAGATCAACGCCATCGGAAAGCATCGGACTCATTTCACGCAATTTAGCAACGATAGCCGGTAAAACCTCAAGTACCTTATCAACCTCTTCAACAGTATTATGATAGCCTAAACTGAAGCGGATACTTGAATTTAATAGCAACTCGTCCACCGCCATCGCGCTCAATACATGCGACGCCCCATCCGATTCAGAGCTACACGCCGACCCCGAAGAAGCGGCAATGCCATACATGTCAAGATGGAGCAACAACCCCTCCCCTTCTATAAACGAGAAGCCCAGATTCAATGTGTTGGGTAGCCGCTGCTCGGGATGACCATGGAGTGTGACATCTGCAATAACAGCGATAATTCCCTGTTGGAGACGATCACGCAACCGTTTCAGATCATCTACCCGCTCAGATAAATCATCAGCGGCAAGCTGACACGCTTTCCCCATAGCAACAATACCGGCAACATTATGAGTGCCGGCACGCAAAGCGTTTTCCTGCTGCCCACCATGAATGTGGGCAGTTAATGCCGTTCCCCGGCGAATATAAACAGCACCCACCCCTTTTGGAGCACCAATTTTATGACCGGAGATTACCAGCAAATCGACATGACATGTCAGCATATCGATGGGAACCTTGCCGATGGCCTGTACCGCATCACAATGAAATTGAACCTTATGCCGCCGGGCAATCTCACCAATTTGTTGAATAGGAAAGATAGTACCTGTTTCATTATTAGCCCACATTACCGAGATAAGAATCGTTTGCGGTGTAATCGCATCTTCGAGTTGTTGCAGATCAATCATCCCATAGCTATCGACAGGCAAATAGGTAACTTGCCCGCCACGCTCTTCAAAATAGCGACAAGTATCAAGAACCGCCGGATGCTCTACTACCGTAGTGACAATATGATTTCCCCGGTGGCGCAAGGCATCGCAACTGCCCAAAATAGCTAAGTTATCCCCTTCGCTGCCACTGGCGGTAAAAATGATCTCTTCCGGCTCTGAATTGATCAACGCTGCCACCTGCGCCCGTGCGCTATCGATGGCTCCGCTAACTTCCCTACCGGCCCAATGGAGGCTGGACGGATTACCAAATAATGATTGATAATAAGGCAGCAGCGCCTCTAACACTATAGGCGAAACAGGTGTGGTGGCATTGTTATCAAAATATACACGTTCCACTTTTTAGACCTCCCCGTCTGACTTAGTGCCACAATGGTCAAGCTGACGTTTACGTTCAATATTGTTTCTGGCATCACGGGTTAAATCTTCAACCGATACGGAGGCTAAAAAACTCCTTATCCGCTCACCAAGTTCTTGCCAAACGGTATGGGTAACGCACTGATCAGAACAGTTACAGTTACCAAATTCATCCATACAGGCAACCGGGATAAGTGTTTCTTCAACACTATCAATAATTTGATCTACCAATATTTCCGCTGCAGGACGAGCCAGGATGTAGCCACCACCAGGGCCACGCACACTGGTTACCAATTGGGCACGACGCAACTTGGCAAATAACTGCTCAAGGTAGGTCAATGAAATATTTTCATGTTGCGAAATTTCACGGATAGAGATCGGTGAATCCTTGCGCTCAAGATTCAAGCGTACCATGGCACGCACTGCATATTGAGCTTTGGTGGATAAACGCATATCAGCTTCCTTTATTATTTGCACCAGTTTGGGCGACCTGGAGTTGATGCTGCAATTTTTTTTGCTCTTGCTGTAACTGGTCAAGTTGCAGTTCCATCTTACGAATATGTTCAAACAGACAACTGATGGCCTGTGCCTGCGGATCAGGAAGACTACCGTGCTCAAGATCAAAACGCTGCTGCTTGATCTGCTCCTCCCGCTCCTCTCCACTGAGCACCATTCGTCCGGGGACACCCACAACCGTTGCCTGATCGGGAACCTCTTTAACCACAACGGAGTTGGAACCTATTTTACTACCATTGCCCACCTTAAACGGTCCGAGAATTTTAGCTCCAGACCCAATAATAACGTCGTTACCTAATGTGGGATGGCGCTTCTCCTTTGCCCAAGATGTTCCACCAAGGGTAACCCCATGATACAGCGTGCAGTTATCACCAATTTCAGCGGTTTCACCAATGACAACCCCCATCCCATGGTCGATAAAAAAACCACGCCCAATCTTTGCGCCGGGATGGATCTCGATTCCGGTTAAAAAACGACTGAATTGAGAAACAAAACGGGCAATAAAAAACCATTTTAATTGCCACAATTTGTGCGCTACACGATGAAATTGAAGGGCGTGAAAACCGGGATAACAGATAACAACCTCAAGGGTTGAGCGTACAGCAGGATCACGTTGGAATACAGCGTTGATATCTTCACGGAATGCTTTAAACATGCTAGTTGCTCCTCACAGAAAAAACTATTAAATGGGAGCTAAAACTAACATTCCAGAGTATTACTGTCAACTATTATGAATCCCCCCTGTCAGCCCTGTAAGAAACGTTTATAAGCAGGATTATCGATTTCCTCAATATAGTAATATCCCAGAGCATCTAGGAAAGAACTTAACTCATCATGGTGATCTTTAGGCAGTTCCAATCCAATCAACACCCTGCCAAAATCTCCTCCTTGTGCCCGATAATGGAAGAGCGAAATATTCCAGTTGGTTCCCATCGCCGCAAGAAATGCGGTTAAAGCACCAGGTCGTTCAGGAAAGCGGAAGCGGTACAACACTTCATCAGCTACCTGATTAGAATGACCACCAACCATATAACGAATATGACGAGCCGAAAATGCAACTCCTTGGGCATGGTTTCCAGCTAAGGAGGCAATCACACCACGCACCTTCTCATCATCAGTTAATTGAGCAATCCGATTGTAAGCACCACGTAATTTAAACGAGAATACCGGTTGCAAATCCTCTCGCTTTAATCACACGTGATTATCAATCGCTGCCGATAAGTCACTTGCAGCTTCTAGGAGTGTTTCTTGGGCAGCATCATAGACGCGTGAGGTTAAAATCATTCTTAATATATTATGCATAAGAGTTTCCTTTCTATAATTGCTATTGCCATAGTTTTTATCATGAAGAAATCAAGGGATCAAACACCACTTGAAGAAAAACTGCTTGAGCTATCGACAATTGTATACAATTTCATTTATACTACGACCGTTGTTTGAGTATCGGTAGAGAAGTCTACCCACATACTTCCCCCTATTAATCCATTTCGATGCAATGTGTAAAAAGGAGAGAAACGATGTCAGAATTTAAGTATCAAGACCCGTTCCCACTAGGAAAAGACGATACTGAGTATCGCCTGTTAACCAAAGATTTTGTCAGCACTGCACAATTTGACGGTCAGGATGTCCTAAAGGTTGATCCTGAAGCGCTGGCCTACCTGTCGAATCAAGCATTTCGCGAAGTCAACTTTCTACTGCGCCCAGCTCACAACGAGCAGGTAGCCAAAATCCTTTCTGATCCAGAATCATCAGATAATGATCGTGGTGTTGCTATGGCTATGCTGCAAAATGCGGTTGTTTCTGCCAAATTCGAACTGCCGTTCTGCCAAGATACCGGCACTGCCACCGTCCTTGGTAAAAAAGGTCAGGGAGTATGGACCGGCGGCAACGATGCCGAACAACTCTCGGCTGGTGTGTACAAAACATATACCGAAGAGAACCTGCGCTATTCGCAAAACGCCCCATTAAATATGTACGATGAAATTAACACCAAGTGTAACCTTCCGGCGCAAATTGATTTAATGTCCACCGAAGGCAACGAGTATAAGTTCCTGTTCGTCGTCAAAGGTGGCGGTAGTGCCAACAAAAGTTATCTCTATCAGGAAACCAAAGCGACCATCAATCGCAACACGTTGGTGGATTGGCTGGTTGCCAAGATGAAATCGCTAGGTACGGCGGCCTGTCCTCCATACCATGTTGCTTTCTGCATCGGTGGCACCAGTGCTGAAACCTGCCTGAAAACAGCCAAGCTCGCCTCAGCCAGCTATCTGGATAGCCTGCCTACCGAAGGTAATGAGGGTGGTCAATCGTTCCGCGACATCGAATTGGAGCAAGAACTACTAAAACGCGCTCAAGAATTAGGTATTGGTGCTCAATTTGGTGGCAAATACTTTGCTCATGATGTGAAAATTATTCGTTCCAGTCGCCACGGTGCATCCTGTCCCATTGGTCTTGCAGTATCCTGCTCTGCCGACCGCAACATTAAAGCCAAGATCAATAAAGATGGTATCTGGCTAGAACAAATGGACAGCAATCCGGAACGCCTGATGCCAAAAGGTGAGCGCGGTTCCAAGCGCCCCGAAGTGGTAAAAATTGACCTGAATCGTCCCATGAAGGAGGTGTTGGCCGATCTGTCCAAATACCCCACCAAGACTCAGCTATCCCTCAACGGTACCATCATTGTTGGTCGTGACATCGCTCATGCCAAGTTCCAGGAAATTGTTGAGCGTGGCGAAGAGTTGCCTCAATACCTCATGGATTATCCCATCTACTATGCAGGTCCGGCCAAAACTCCGGCAGGCAAACCATCAGGCTCCTTCGGCCCCACCACAGCAGCACGGATGGATCCCTATGTGGACATGCTGCAATCGCGTGGCGCCTCAATGATTATGATCGCCAAAGGCAACCGTTCACAGCAAGTTACCGATTCCTGCAACAAGCATGGTGGTTTTTACCTCGGCTCCATCGGTGGTCCGGCAGCAGCGCTAGCTGAATACAACATCAAGAGCGTTGAATGCCTCGACTTTGAAGAGTTGGGTATGGAAGCGGTATGGAAGATAGAAGTGGTAGATTTCCCTGCTTTTGTTCTGGTTGACGACAAAGGCAACGACTTTTTCAAGGAACTGGGTTTCTAAATTACCCACATCCGGTAAGCAACAAAAGGCCGGGGCAAATGCCCCGACCTTTTGTATATTGTGATCTATTCGGCACAATAATCAAGAATGGTTTCAATAAACTCGTGACCATACCTTTCCAATTTATGTTTCCCCACCCCATTAATCTCCAACATTGCTTGTTCATGAGATGGCAAATAAAAAGCCATTTCGATGAGACTTGAATCACTGAACACCACAAATGGCGGAACATTATTATCAGTAGCAATTTTCTTACGTAACAAGCGCAAGCGTTGAAAAAGGGTTTCATCGTAATCGAGATCCATCGCCCTTTTTTTCACCGGTTTTCTGGCTACTGTTTTTAACCGTGGTCGTGCCAACTCCAATTGCTGTTTGCCCGTCAAAACGACCCGGGATAACTCCGTCAATTTCAAAACCGAATAATTTGCCACATCCTGATAGAGAAAACCTAAATGAACCAATTGACGGATCAGACCACTCCAAGCCTCTTGACTTTTATCCTCACCAATGGCGTAGGTACTCAAGCGATCATGACCCAATTGCAACATTCTCTTATTTTGCGAACCGCGCAAGACATCAATCACATGTTTGGCACCAAAACGTTGTCCTACCCGATAAACACAGGAAAGAACTTTTTGCGCATCTTCTGTTGCATCATAACGATCCGGTAGATTCAGGCACATGTCACAGTTGCCACAATCCTCCGTCATGGTTTCACCAAAATAACCAAGCAATGCCCGACGCCGACACGTTAACGGCTCCGCATAACTAACCATGGCATTAAGTTTGTGGATCTCGATCCGATTCTGTTCGGAATTACCCCCTTTTTCTATCAATCCACGAGCTATGGCTATATCACCATAACCAAATAATAATAAGGCTTCAGCAGCCAACCCATCACGACCGGCACGACCGGTTTCCTGATAATAACTTTCAATATTTTTCGGAAGATCGTAATGAACAACAAAGCGGACGTTAGATTTATCAATCCCCATACCAAAAGCAACAGTGGCCACCACGATCTGTAGATCATCGCGCAGAAAGTCCTCCTGAACCTGCTGGCGCACACTACCGGCAAGTCCTGCATGATAGGGAGCTGCATCTACACCCTGCTCCACCAATTTAGCAGCGATCTCTTCAACCCGTTTCCGACTCAATGCATAAACAATCCCCGATTCATCACAGTGCTGTTTAAGAAATTCCAATAACTGCGCAAAAGGTTTTTGTTTATCAACAACCGTATAACGGATATTGGGGCGATCAAAACCACTGACAAAAACTGTAGCTTTAGTCAGATAAAGGCGGTTAAGTATATCCTGCCGAGTCTGAATATCTGCCGTTGCCGTTAAGGCAATGAGTGGTACTTGAGGAAATTGTTGTCGTAATTGCCCCAATTGAACATATTCAGGTCGAAAATCGTGTCCCCACTGGGAAACACAATGAGCTTCATCAATGGCAATCAGAGACAGCGAAATACTGTGTAATCGCTCAATAAATGCGGTACTCATCAACCGTTCCGGGGCGACATAAATCAGATCAAGATCTTCATTGTGCAGACGTGCCAACACCTGGCGAGCTTCATCACTTTTAAGAGAAGAATTATAATAGGCAGCACGCACGCCATTGGCATTTAATGCATCAACCTGATCCTTCATCAAGGAAATTAACGGAGAAACAACAATTGCTACACCAGAGCGATGCAGAGCAGGGATTTGAAAACATAGAGATTTACCCCCACCGGTTGGCATCAGGACAAAAGCATCCTGTCCGGCAATCAACGATTCAATTATCTCAAGTTGATAGCGGCGAAATTCTCGATAACCGTAAACTGTTTGCAGGGTCTCAAGGGGAGAAACTGATACTGAATTTTCACTGGAATGCACGTTGTCACCTAACAGTGTACTAAATCAATTGAACTAAAAAAGCGCATCCAAAATTGGATGCGCTTTAAAAAAAACGTCATCAGGGATAATTATTGCATTGAATGAAACGTTTTTTTCAAATCGTTTTTCAAAACCTTACCCATCCCATCCTTATTCACCAATCGAGTATATACTGTTTTAGTCTCACCGGTGGCAGTGTCAACAATAAAAGCACCAACTGCAGCCTTATCATTGCTAACCTGTGTACTCCATGACGAAATATGATAGCGACCATAATTAGGAGCACCAATATCTATCGCCCCAAGGAGAAAAAAAACAACGGTCAGAGACAAAGCACCGATACACATCCACAACAATCGCGAATCACGCATTTTCACCTCGCATAATGCACATCATTAAAAATTATGTTACTGCCCGACGGTCTTAAAATCGTTGTCCTGTGCTCCCATACCGGTAACTTGAATAAACTCATCTGCAGATTGCACAGCATCACCAAGCATGGTACTAATTTCAGCAACATTCAATTGCAAGATCACAAAAGCATCACCATAATCATCCCAACCATACTCAACCAATTCGGCCATGTAAATTGTAGCCATCACTTTGGTTTTTACGCTGTCTGATTTAAGCATAAAATTTTCAACGCTGGTTTCACTTTCAAGCTGAAAACCAACAACTTGCTTGATCAATTGCTTATATGCATCTAATTCTGCAGCACGCATTGCCATTAATGGTATCGCCTGCGAAGGAGTAGACGTCGCAAAACCTACCCGCCGAAAAACTTTATTATGCAAATCCATGGTCTGCCCATCAATATTGGTAATACTGGGCAAACTAACTATAGCTGTTACTTTAGCAATATCTGATTCTGCCTCATAAATTACATCTTCGTACTTTACACCTTTAATCATGGCTTTGGTCTTGGATTCGGTAGTACCCTCAAAACTTGCTGCAACCATATTTTGAACTGATTCAGTTGCACGAAGTTTCAAACCGTAAATAGACTCAACCAAGGCTCGTTCAGCCAACACTTTGGCCGCCCTGATGGACATAATTCGCTTATTCCCCGCCAAGACACTGGTGGCACAAAATAATATAGCCAACACCAGTAATACCGACGTAATCAATCGTAGTTGTTTCATATATTTTCCTTCCAATAAAACTACCATTCTTCATCATCCAAAATACGACCAATCCCCCGTCTTTGCACAGGAGCCGGTGCGACAGGTTGCGGCGCATATTCCTGTTGTACTTGTTTAACCTGCTGTACCGCTGGCTGAGCTTGTTGTTGCACAACATGCTCTACCGCTGGTGTTTCTACTGGGTGTAAAGGAGTGACAGCTCCCGGTTGTGTAGCAACCCGTACCTGTTTGCCCATGCTGGCCAACAAATTGCGGCGACCTAACGTTTTCTGGCTAATCGGAATACTGGTATAAATATCGACGAATGATTTTACCGAAACAGATTGATCGGCATTAAATGCGGGATTAAAGCTTTGCATAGCAACCACAGTTTGATCATCAATATAACCAGTAACACTTACATCATGCCCATGGAGAAACAACCATTCTTGAACCAAAGAGGTTCGATCAGACACTGTCATTTGGTAATAATTTTTTTGCAGCGCACTAATCACTACCCGATCCGGCTCATTATCTTCACCAAGCAGTACCCAATACGGCAGCGCCAAATGTTTACCAACCATTTGAATCATACTCAGCTCAACCAACAAGCGCACCGCAGAATGACGCCCTTGAACTTTTTTTACCGAACCTTTTCGCCCAAATGTCGGACCAAAAATAGTAATACCCAGTTCTTTATTACCCATAGCTTTATGAACTTCAATACTATTCACCGTATTCATTCTAGCAATGCCGGCCATCGTCTTAAAATTCAGTAAATTGAAATCCAGAGTAATCCGTGCCAGACCTTGCTTAGAACTGGAACCATAATCTACTGAAACCCTCTTGGATGGCAACCAATCTTTCATCCCAGTAAATTCAGCCTCTGCCCCGACATCAGTTCCCTCACCATGGGTCTCCAATCCTCGATCAAATTCGGTAATTCCACCACTTATTACAACATCAGGAATCAGCTTATCATCAAAATTTGAATAACCAGTCACCATTTGGTTCTGGATAAACGCCGGATCATAAGGGATAAATATGACGTTACCGCCGATAGAATTTAGTGAACTTTTAAGCATCTCGGTAATATCACGCGGTATCTCACCGCCAGTCGATTGCGAAGTTCCAGTATTATCTCCAATTGGATTACTTTGAATCTTGAGTGATCCAGTTCCATAAATCTCAGTCATCAATCCAAGATCCGCCAAGGCGTCTGTATATGTAGTGAGCTTTGCTTCTACTGCTGTTTGTTGAAGTTCAACATCAACTTGTCCGGGATCAATAGCTGCGCAAGAGGCCAAGAACAACGATAAACTCAATGTTATCCCAATATAAAAATAAGTGATCCGTTTTTTATGCACCAGAGTACCGATATCCATTACATCTCCTCTTGCAGGAAAGTTACAACAATTTCTAGTATTGTAATTGCTAAATTACTCGACAATCTGAGTTTTATCGCCACGACTATCATCAATAATGATAATATCACCACGAATCGTACCGCCAGCACCAAGAACAACACTATTCATATTAGCTCCCCCACTACCACCTTGAGCAGCATCAACATTTTTACCTCTTTTTGAACGAACATCAGCTTGGCTGCGTGCCTTTAACTTAATGAATTTAACGTTAACATTATTTTTTCCCAAGTCATCCCACTTAGAGATATTATCGTCGGTAAACTTAGAAATACCATCATCAAGATCACTACAGATACCTGCTGACACAACAATTAGTGCTATTGTCAATGAAAGCAGTGCTAATTTTATTACACGCATTGATGTACTCCTAAAAAAAAGAAAATCCCTTTAATTTAACAACCGGCTGACATCAATCAAAGGGATTTTCTATACAGTGTAGAAACTACTCAATAACCACTGAACCCATATTAGATGTATTGTTTTTACCAATAGCAACATTAGCAGCGTTCTTTACGTTGGACAGGTTCAACACAGTACCTTTCACATTAGCACCTTTGATGCTAACCGAGCCCATATTGGCAGTGTTGTTTTTACCAATTGCAACGTTAGCAGCGTTCTTGGCGTTGGACAGGTTCAACACAGTACCTTTTACGCGGGAGCCCTGGATGTTTGTTGAGCCCATGTTGGCAGTGTTGTTTTTAC
>JAYEOA010000014.1:27806-59765 GCA_034722515.1 Thermodesulfobacteriota bacterium
CCCATGTTGGCAGTGTTGTTTTTACCAATTGCAACGTTAGCAGCGTTCTTGGCGTTGGACAGGTTCAACACAGTACCTTTTACTGCGGAATTTTTAATACCAACCGAACCCATTTTCGCCGTATTATCTTTACCGATAGATACATTAGCAGCATTTTTGGCATTAGATAAATTTAAAACAGTCCCCTTGACATCTGACTCAGCATAGACATTGCCTGCAAGTAAAAAAATCAAACCCACTACAATCATCATGTTTTTCTTCATGGTGTTACCTCCCCAAAAAATAGACATCCCCGTAGTTTTGTGCATCGCTACAACTAAAAATAATGTAGCTTAAAATAGATTATATGAAATTCAACAAATTCACAACAAAAAAATCACTACGAACCAACAACATTAAAAATATAAAAAACAATAAAAAAAAGCGCCAAATATCGGCGCTTTTTATATCTTATATATTGTCTGACTTGGTATAAATTACTACGATTCGCCAGACTCAACAGGTTGCTAAGATAAGTTATTTTCAATACGAATAAACAAGCTCTGCTCCTTAACGGTATCAAAGGTATCAATCTTATCCAGCGCCTTACAAACATTACTCTCTTGTGCGCCGTGGGTCGTCATAACAATGGGAACACAACCATCAAACTGTCGCTCTGGTTGAACCATAGAACGGATACTAATGTTACACTCACCAAGGACAGTTGAAATTTGAGCGATAACACCCGGACAATCTTCAACCATAAAACGGATATAGTAACAATGACTACACACATCCTTCATATTACGCACAGGCAATGTGATGATATTCTCTGTGTGATACCCTAATGATGGTGTCATCATTTGACTACCACTGATAATTGCTCGGGACAAACTTATCACATCACCCATCACGGCACTGGCAGTAGCATCCATTCCGGCACCACTACCGTTCAACATTACAGCACCAACGAAATCACCCTGCAAGCACACTGCGTTGAGTACGCCTTTTACCTCTGAAAGTGGAACACTATCGGGAATCATCGTTGGATGAACCCGCGCCTCAATCATTCCATCTACCTTCCTACCAATGGCCAACAACTTGATCTGATAACCAAACTGACGTGCATATTGAATATCCAACGAAGTAATTTTAGTGATCCCTTCGGTATAGATTTTGTTGAAATCGATCCACGTTCCAAAACACATAGAAATTAGAATCGACAACTTATGTGCCGTATCGATCCCTTCCACATCAAAGGTAGGATCAGCTTCAGCGTAACCAAGCTGTTGCGCGTCAGCCAACACATCTGCAAAGTCATCGTCCTCTTCAGTCATCCGGGTAAGAATATAATTACATGTTCCGTTGAGGATACCGGTTACAGCACTAAATTCATTGGCACACAAATTTTCACGAATAGCAGATAAAATTGGAATACCACCGCCAACGGCCGCTTCAAAGAGGATACTCACACCATTTTTAGCTGCAATTTGAAGTAATTCTTCCCCGTGTACCGCCATAAGCGCTTTATTAGCAGTGACCACATGCTTACCATTCTCCAGTGCTTTTATGACAAACGTTCGTGCCGGCTCGTAACCACCGATAAGCTCTATAATAACATCGATGTCAGGATTGGTCAGTACGCTGTTGACGTCATCGGTAAGAATTCCGGCATCCAACGTGACGCCGCGATCCTTAGTCACATCGAGATCAACAATGGAAGTAAGCTCAAGACGAACACCGAGACGTTGCGCAATGAGCTGTGCATTATCTTGAAATATTTTCACTACCCCGGTTCCAATAGTACCAAAACCGAGCAAACCAACTTTTACATCTTTCATCGTTACTCCTAATTCTTGTTATCCTTGATGGCGTCGCAAAAACTCACCAACTGCTGCGCCATTACAGAACCAGTCGTAATTGTCTCGCTGCTTCGATGTACGTATTAGACGTTGCATGCAACGTCTCTACAGAGACAATCACGCGCCTTGCATTTGGCGCTTTTTGCTTAGCCATCTGATTTTTTACTTTCTGCGAAAGCATTATACTTGAGCTGAACGTTGTTCCTTCACCTGCCTAGATACTTTATCGAGCACCCCATTCAAAAAGCCCGGAGTATCCTTGGTGCCATAACGTTTGGCAATCTCTATCGCCTCATTGATAACTACCCCCGTAGGCGTTTGAGGCATCCACATCAACTCGTAACACGCCATCCGCATCAACGATAAATCCAAGCGAGCCATACGATCCAACGCCCAATTTTTAGAGGTGGCAAGTAGCATCTTATCGATCTCTTCCAAATGATCATAAACACCAACGACCAACTGCTCGGAAAATTCAATAACATCCTGCTGTAATGGGGTGTCAACGTCTTTTGGCTCACCCAACACATCGACACTAAAACGAAAATTCAACCAAAAATCGCTAAGAACCTTTTCGAGCGGTTCTTCCTGGTCATATAGGCTGTACAATACTTTAACAGCATACTCACGCCCGTTTCGTCGTGATCCGAGCCCCATTCTAATTAAGACCCTTAAAAAGGTTAATCATTTCTACTGCTGTCATTGCAGCATCAAAGCCCTTATTTCCAGCCTTGGTGCCCGCCCGTTCAACAGCTTGCTCAATCGTATCGGTAGTTAAAACCCCAAATGAAATTGGAACACCGGTTGCCAGACTAACCGAAGCCACCCCTTTGGTTACTTCGTTGCTAACATAATCAAAGTGAGGCGTCGCCCCACGAATAACCGCACCAAGGCAAATAATTGCATCATATTTTGCGCCAACCGCCATTTTTTGAGCAGTAAGTGGAATTTCAAAAGCACCCGGAACACGCACAACGTCGATATCTGTCTCGTTGGCACCATGACGCACTAATGCATCAATTGCCCCTTCAACAAGCCGTTCACCAATAAAACTATTAAAACGACCGACAACAATGCCTACCTTATGACCTGTGGCATCCAGCTGACCTGAAATATTGTTTGCCATGCTTAAGCTCCTAAACATATATGGTAATTAAAGATTTTCAAGCAAATGCCCCATTTTATTTTTCTTAGTTTGCAAATAGCGTTCATTGATTTCATTTACCACCATCTCAATTGGCACGCGATCAACTATTTCTAATCCGTAACCCTGTAAGCCAATAATTTTTTTTGGATTATTGGTCATCAAACTGATCTTTTTTAGACCGAGATCGGCAAGAATTTGTGCCCCGATACCGTAATCACGTAAATCGGCCTTAAAACCAAGCACTTCATTAGCTTCAACGGTATCATGACCACAATCTTGTAGTGCATACGCCTTGATCTTATTGACCAAACCGATACCGCGACCTTCCTGACGCATATAAATAACCACTCCTGAACCAGCTTTTTCGATCTGAGCCATGGCAGCGTGTAATTGCTGACCACAATCACAGCGACGCGAACCAAAAACATCACCGGTCAAACACTCGGAGTGAACACGTACCAACATTGGGGTTTCCGCATCAATTTCACCTTTAATTAAGGCAATATGCAGAGCATCATCGACATCGTTTTCATAAACAATGGCATGGAAATCACCGCCAAAGTAAGTCGGTATATCTGTTTCAGCAGCGCGGTGTACCAGTAACTCTTTACGCATACGATACTCAACAATATCAGCCACAGAAACAATCTTCAAATCGTGTTTTTTGGCAAATATTTTCAATTCAGGCATACGTGCCATAGTTCCATCGTCATTCATCACTTCACAAATGACTCCGGCAGGTTTAAGCCCAGCGAGGCGTGCCAGATCAACAGAACCTTCGGTCTGTCCGGTGCGAACCAACACCCCACCCTTACGTGCTCGCAATGGAAACACGTGACCGGGACGAGCCAGATCAGCCGCAGTTGTTTCATCATCAAGAGCAACACGAATGGTTTGGGCACGATCAGCGGCAGAAATTCCAGTGGTCACACCGCGTTTTGCTTCGATGGACACGGTAAATGCGGTACCAAAAGAACAGGTGTTATCAGAAACCATAAACGGCAGATCAAGACAATCAGCCCGTTCTTCCGTTAGGGAAAGGCAAATCAGACCACGCCCCTCTTTAGCCATAAAGTTGATCGCCTCACCGGTGACCATTTCAGCGGCCATGGTAAGATCGCCCTCATTCTCACGATCTTCGTCATCAACCAAGATCACCATCTTTCCTTGTCGCATATCTTCCAGAGCTGCTTCTACTTTATCAATCGACACAACTATTGACCCTTTCCGTGATCAGCAAAAAAAACCGCTGAGTAATTAATCATTTCACTTAACTTTAAATAAATCCGTTTTTAGCCAGCTGCTCTATTGTCAACGATCCCGATGTGGGCACGATTCGACCAGTCATCAATTTCTCAACGTAACGGGCAATCATATCGGTTTCAATATTTACCTGTGAGCCAATTTCAACATTTCGCAACGTTGTTTGCGCTAAACTGTGAGGGATAATAGCAACAGCAAAGGTATCTGCTGTCACCTCATTGACGGTCAAACTGATACCGTCGATGGTGATCGATCCTTTTTCCACCACATAGCGCAATGTTTCTGTCGCCATTTTAAAGACAAAATGGATGGCATTGCCATCCTGACGACGATTGACAACAATGGCAGTATCATCGACATGACCACTAACCAAATGCCCACCAAGGCGATCGGACAACCGCAGTGCCCGTTCCAAATTAACTTGTGAACCTGGAGCCAAACTTCCCAAACTGGAGCAGTGTAATGTTTCTGGTGAAACATCGGCAACAAAAAAACCACCACCCAATTGAACCACCGTGAGGCAGATACCATTGACGGCGATACTGTCACCTAAAGCTATTTCAGATGTTGGTAATGATGTTGCGACATGAAGTTGTACACTGACACCGCCGTGACGCAATTCCCGAACAGTACCAATATCTTCAATCAGTCCGGTAAACACGCTACAACCTCCCCTTCAATAAGCAAGTCATCTCCAAAACGCCGACTGCGAACATCTTTCAACTGCAAGGCATCTACCAACCCAGTCACCCCCTGCCCGGCGAATAACCTCTTACCATCATCACCACCAATCAATTTTGGGGCAAAATACACCATCACTCGATCAATTAATCGTACATTAAACAGCGACATATTGAGAGTAGCCCCACCTTCGACAAGAACACTTTGGATATCACGCCCACCGAGAAGATCCATCAAAACACAAAGATCGACCCGACCTTCGCAATCAGGTAGCTGAACAACCTCAACCATGGGGTGCTGCTCCAAGGCTTTAATTTTAGTCGGGCTCGCCTTTTCTGTCGTTGCGATAAGTGTTTTAGCCAATGAATCTGGATGAACAATAGCGGCATCCTGTGGCGTTCGCAACCGAGAATCGACCACAATGCGTAACGGATCCCGTCCACCACCACCAGGAAGCCGGGTCGTTAAGCGAGGATTATCGCATAATACCGTACCTACCCCAACCATAATAGCATCAATACGATCACGCACTTGATGCACATGGTTACGACTATCTTCGTTGGTAATCCATTGCGATTCTCCCGTAGAGGTCGCCATGCAACCATCCAGTGTAGATGCAACCTTAAGTATTACAAATGGCTGCCCAGTAGTGATATGTTTAACAAAGGGAGCAATCAACACACTACACTCTTGCTCACAAATACCAACTGTTACTTCTATACCGGCAGCACGCAATTTGGTAATTCCACGACCACTAACTTTAGGATTAGGATCCTGAATTCCGACAAAAACGTGCGCAACCCCGGCGGCAATTAACGCATCACAACAAGGGCCAGTTCGACCATGATGTGAACACGGTTCAAGGGTAACGTAGACATCCGCCCCACGTGCCAACATCCCGGCTTCACGCAAGGCGAAAATTTCAGCATGGGGTTCACCTGCCTTAGGATGAAATCCGCTACCAACAATATCACCATCGACAACAATTACCGCACCAACGACCGGATTCGGTGATGTTCTCCCCGCACCGCGACGGGCAAGTACCAACGCCTGCTGCATAAAGCGAACATGAGTAGAATCGTATGCACTACTATGACCATGGTTAAACGATGACAACACAACCAAGATTATTCCTTAGGGACACTCGGGGCTTGACTACCGAGAATACCCTTCAATTCCTTCATGAACTCATTAATATCTTTAAACTGCCGATAAACCGAAGCAAAACGTACATAAGCAACTTCATCCAGATCGTGCAAAGCCTGCATCACCATTTCACCAATACGACTAGCCGGAATTTCACGCTCGGGGCTTTCCTGAAAAGCCAGTTCCATTTGATCTACTATTTTTTCGATGGTGCCAATGGAAACAGGTCTTTTTTCACAAGCCCGCTGCATACCACCTATAATTTTATGCCGATCAAACGGTTCACGCCGTCCATCTTTTTTAATCACTAACGGCAGGGTATCTTCGATACGTTCATAAGTGGTAAAACGTCGTCCACATTCGGAACACTCACGGCGACGACGAATATTATTGCCCTCTTTCCCCAAACGCGAATCAACAACGCGGGTATCAATATGGGTACAAAAAGGACATTTCATCGTCGCGCCTTTCGTTGGACATGATCCAGCTTAATTCAGCTACCAACCACCTGAATCAATGTTCAAGGGTTATAAGCAACAATCTGAATACCCGACTCGTCCAGCAAATCTGCTGCTAACTGGTCGGGATACCCTTCAATGTAGACAATCTTTTCCAAACCAGAGTTAATCAACATCTTGGCACAAATAACACAAGGAGCATGGGTACAATATAGCGTACCATCTGCAATACTAATCCCATGCTTTGCCGCTTGAATAATGGCATTCTGTTCGGCATGCAACCCGCGACAAAGCTCGTGACGCTCGCCGGAAGGCACTGCCATTGCATCACGCAAACATCCAGTTTCAATGCAATGGCGAATCCCGGACGGGGTACCATTATATCCTGTGGTCAAAACATTTTTATCTTTAACAACCACAGCACCTACCTGACGCCGCAGACAGGTAGAACGACTGGATACCAAGCGGGCTATATCGATAAAATATTGTTCCCAAGATGGTCGTTCCACGCTATTTTAACCGATCAGCGTAGAGGGGAAATTGTAAGCACAATTCCTTCACCTCGGCACGAATAGCAATCAAAGCATCTTCATTTTCCAGATTATTCAGCGCACGATCAATCCACTCTGCAACATTCGCCATCTCAGCCTCTTTTAAGCCACGAGTCGTAGCAGCCGGAGTACCAATACGGAAACCACTGGTAACAAAAGGTGACCGAGTATCAAACGGTACAGCATTCTTATTAACAGTAATTCCAGCCTTTTCTAATGCAGCTTCAGCCACTTTACCCGTGATCTCAGTGCCACAGAGGTCGACCAAAATTAAGTGATTATCGGTACCACCAGATACCAGATTATAACCACGTACTAACAAGGCTTCGGCCAGTGCCTTGGCATTTTTAACCACCTGTTGCGCATAGGTGGTAAAAGCCGGATCTATAGCTTCCTTAAATGCAACAGCCTTGGCAGCAATAGCATGCATTAACGGACCACCTTGACTGCCGGGGAAGATATTGCTATTCACCTTTTTCGCAAATTCATCACGACATAAAATCATACCACCACGGGGACCACGCAAAGTTTTGTGCGTTGTGGTAGTAACATATTCAGAATATGGAACAGGATTTGGGTGCTCACCGGCAGCAACTAAACCGGCAATGTGAGCCATATCCACCATAATTGGTGCACCAACTTTATCGGCAACTTGCCGAAAAGCTTCAAAATCGATGGTGCGAGGATAAGCACTGGCACCAACAACAATCAACTTCGGCTTGTGTTCAATAGCCAACGATTCAACCTCGTCGTAATCGATGATTCCTGTCTCTTTTTTCACCCCATAGGGGACAATATTATACAATTTACCCGAAAAATTGACGGGTGAACCGTGGGTTAAGTGCCCACCATGAGCCAAATTCATCCCCAACACCGTATCGCCGGGTTTAATAGCAGAAAAATATACCGCCATATTTGCTTGAGAACCAGAGTGAGGTTGAACATTCGCATGGTCTGCACCAAACAATTGTTTGGCTCTATCAATGGCTATCTGTTCGGCGACATCGACAACTTCGCAACCACCATAATAGCGTTTACCCGGATACCCCTCTGCGTATTTGTTGGTTAAAACTGAACCCTGTGCCTCGAGTACAGCTTCACTGACAAAATTTTCTGAAGCAATAAATTCCAGATTATATTCTTGGCGCTTTGTTTCATCGATAATATTTTGAGCAATTTCAGGATCTACTTGAGCCAGTGTTTTCAAAAAAACCTCCATATCGTATTTAATCACTTACTATACCCGATAAAAGAAAAAAGTGATGGGTAGACATTTTGTCTAATCATCACTTAAGAAAAACTTATGAACCTATAACCCATCATGTTCAAGATGGATAATTTTATTCAATCGAGTTTGATGGCGACCACCCTCGAACTGACCATCTAACCACAACTCAACCATGCGACAAGCAAGCTCGGGCTTTAAAATACGACCACCTAGAACAAGGATATTCGCATTGTTGTGTTCACGAGCCATCTTGGCAGTAAATTCATCGTGTACCAATGCTGCACGTATGCGGGGATATTTATTGGCTGCAATGGACATTCCTATTCCGGTTCCACACACCAAGATACCCTGATCTGCATCCCCATTTGATATCGGTTCGGCAACTAATGCTGCATAATCGGGATAATCGACCGAATCGTCAGCGTGAACACCAAGATCATCCACCTCAACATTATGAGCACGAAGACAACCTACAATAGCCTGTTTAAGCTCTAACCCGCCATGATCACTGGCAATCAACATGATTCAAAACCTATATTTTTTTAAACAATAAAGTCGCATTGGTTCCACCAAATCCTAATGAATTTGACATGGCCACTTGCACATCAGCTTCACGCGCCGTATTTGGTACATAATCAAGATCGCATTCAGGAGATGGTTCACAATGATTGACGGTAGGAGGAACAATACCAGTATCCATCGCCTTCAAACAGTAAATAGCTTCAAGAGCACCCGCTGCACCAAGAGCATGACCCGTCAAGCTCTTGGTCGAGCTAACCATCACATCGTCAGCATTAGTTCCCAACGCTTCCCTGATAGCCATAGATTCATACATATCATTAAAAGGAGTAGACGTGCCATGAGCATTGATGTAATCAACATCAGCAGCATTGATACCAGCGTTATTCAAAGCCATTTTCATACACCGCGCACCACCTTCACCACCTGGAGCTGGAGCAGTAAGGTGATACGAATCAGCAGACATACCGTAACCGCAGATTTCACCATATATCTTTGCTCCACGCTTCTTCGCCGCTTCATATTCTTCTAAAACGACGATTCCCGCACCCTCGGCCATAATAAAACCATCCCGGTCTTTATCAAAAGGTCGGCTAGCAGCTTGAGGATCATCATTGCGGGTAGAAAGAGCCTTCATGACACAAAAACCGGCAACAGCCAGCGGAGTAATGGTTGACTCAGCACCACCGGCGATCATGGCATCCGCATCACCCCGTTTAATAACGTGGTAGGCATCACCAATGCAATGAGTCCCTGTTGCACATGCCGAAACCGACGACACATTAGGTCCTTTAGCACCAAAACGGATTGAGATTTGACCCGGTGCCAAGTTAATAATCAACATGGGAATAAAGAATGGTGAAACACGCTTATAGCCCTTGTTATTCAATACATCATGATATTTTTCGATGGCGGGTAAACCGCCAAGACCGGAGCCAACTAAAACGCCAACTCGCTCAGCATTCTCATCGGTAACCTGAAGACCAGAATCATCCATAGCCATTTCAGCAGCAGCCAGAGAATACTGAATAAAGAGATCCATCTTCTTAACCTCTTTTTTCGGCATATATTCTGTTGGATCAAAATCTTTAACCTCACCGGCGATCTGTGAGGGAAGATCTGACGCATCAAAACGAGTGATTAAATCAATGCCTGATTTTCCTTCCGTCAGAGCCGACCAGTTTTTTTCAACTCCGGTTCCCAATGAAGAAATTGCACCAACACCTGTCACAACGACTCTACGCATGATAACGACCTTTAAATAATAAGTTAGCAGGTTCAACCCCGAAGCAACACTTCAGGATCATTCCAAAAACCAGCCAGCAACTGATCTTTGGAATGATATCACATACGAGTAAAGACAGAAGGAGGATAGCAATATTAAATGCGCATCCTCCTCCGTGTCATTTTTTATGCAAAATATCAAGAATTGCTGCTAACATACGCTACAGCGTCTTTAACTGCCATAATTTTCTCAGCATCCTCATCAGAGATCTCGATATCAAATTCTTCTTCAAGAGCCATAACCAGCTCTACAGTATCGAGCGAATCAGCACCGAAGTCATCCATAAAAGAAGCCTCAGGAGTCACTTGATCTTCCTCTACACCCAATTGCTCGGCAACAATTTTTTTAACTCTTTCTTCCGTCGACGCCATTTCTAAACCTCCATAATGTGTGATAACAGCCTAAGTTGATACGTTCAATGTCCACTCCATCCTCCACGAAAGAGCCGACCAATTACATATACATTCCACCATTGACGCCGATAACTTGACCGGTAATATAACCAGAGTTATCAGACGCCAGAAAAAGAACCGAATTTGCTATATCATCCACTGATCCCAGTTTTCCCATCGGAATCTGTGCTGCCAGCTCCTCTCGAACCTTATCCGAAAGTGCATCGGTCATATCAGTGGCAATAAATCCGGGAGCAACTGCATTAATCGTAATATTTCGCTTAGCCAATTCACGAGCATTAGACTTGGTCATTGCTATCAAACCGCCTTTACTGGCACAGTAATTCGCCTGCCCGGGGTTCCCCATCTGACCGACAATCGAAGCAATATTGATAATACGACCACTGCGCTGCTTGCTCATCAGCTTAGCCGCAGCGCGTGTACACAAAAAAGCTCCCTTGAGGTTAACGTCAAGGACTGCATCCCAATCGTCATCCTTCATCCGCAACAACAGTGCATCACGGGTAATGCCGGCATTATTAACCAGAATATCGAGACGATCAAATGTTTCTTTTGCCGCCTTAACCATTCTTTCAACATCAGCAGTTACAGTTACATTGCCCTGAACAGCTACAGCTTCAGTACCATCGGCCTTGAGTTCTTCGACAAAAGCCTCCGTTGCTTCTAAATCGATATCGACAGCGATAATTTTCGCACCATTAGCAGCCAGTGCCAACGAAATACTGCGACCGATTCCCCGTGACGCACCGGTCACCAATGCAACTTTATTTTCAACCATTTAGATCGTCTCCTTTTTTGCAATCCATACAAAACCACCACGCTACTTCTGCAGTTTGATCAAACTCTTTACATCGCCAACATTCTGTGTCGCAACCGAACGATCAATACGCTTAATCAAACCGGAAAGCACCTTACCGGGACCGATCTCGATAAACTCTTCAACGCCCTGATCGATCATATAACGAACCGAACGATCCCAACACACCGGCGCACTCACCTGAGAAATCAATAAATCCTTAACTCGTAAGCAATCACTATTAGCAACAGCTTCAACGTTTGTTACCACAGGAATATTCAGTGTATTTAAATTTATCTCATCCAGAACAACCTTCAACTGCTGCCCGGCTGGTAGCATCAAAGCACAATGAAAAGGCGCACTTACAGGTAACAACATCGCCTTGCGAGCACCATTCTCTTTCGCTAAAGCTATAGCTCGATCAACCGCCGCACTATGACCGGCGATCACCACTTGACCGGGGCTATTATAGTTAGCTGGCGAAACGACATCACCCTGAGCTGCCTCAAGGCAAACCTTCTCAAGAAGTTCTATATCAATACCGAGAATTGCGGCCATCGCACCGACGCCAACCGACACAGCTTGTTGCATAAACGCACCACGCTGACGCACTAAACAAACAGCATCAGCAAAAGTAATTGTACCAGAAGCAACAAGTGCCGAGTATTCGCCCAAAGAATGACCAGCAACAAAATCAGGCATCAAACCTGTTTCCTGCTGTACAACCCGCAAAGCTGCAACACTCATCGTCAAAATGGCCGGTTGTGTATTTGTGGTTAATTGCAAATCTGCTGCAGGCCCAGCATAACACAGTTTAGCTATATTGAAGCCAAGAGCATCGTTTGCCTCTTCAAACACCTCACGGGCAACAGCAAAATCTTCACTTAGATCCTTGCCCATTCCTGTATATTGAGCGCCCTGACCGGGAAATACAAATGCTAACATTGCTTAACACCTTAAAACCAGAATCAAACTACCAGCGTAACAAACACGCACCCCAGGTAAAACCACCACCAAAGGCATCAAATACCAACACATCACCCTCATTAAGCAACCCTTTACGGTTCGCTTCATCCAGAGCAATCGGAATCGATGCACCAGAGGTATTGCCGCACTTATCGACATTGATATACATCTGATCATCGCGCAACTTAAGGCGTTTTTTTACCGCATCGAGAATGCGCCGATTTGCCTGATGGGGAAACAACAATACAACATCTTCAGACGTCATCTGATGGGTTTCCAACGCTTCAATGGCTACCTCATACATGGAACGTACCGCAGTTTTAAACACTTCGTTACCTGCCATACGCAAGAAAGGCAAACGCTCCTCAATGCCTGAAATACTGGCAGGATTATGTGAACCAAAACCGGGTTGATGGAGCAATTCCCAATAGGAGCCATTTGAATGAAGATGGGTCGATAAAATTCCGTTTTCCCCATCCTGAGCTTCGAGAACAACGGCACCGGCACCATCACCAAATAAAATGCAGGTATTGCGATCTTCCCAATCAAGAATACGACTGAAAACTTCAGCACCAATAACCAAAGCACGTTTAGCTGTACCACACTGTAAATATTGTGCAGCAGAAGAAAGGGCATAAACAAAACCGCTACAGGCCGCTGAAACATCCCACGCAGCAGCATTTACAGCACCAATTTTATCCTGCACTAAACAAGCTGTGGCGGGCCAAGGAAAATCACCGGTAATGGTGGCAACAACAATCAGATCGATATCGTCAGCACTAACACCAGCCATCTCCATGGCACATTGTGCTGCTTTTACAGCAAGATCAGAGGTATCCTCATCTTCTGCGGCAATCCGACGCTCATCAATCCCGGTTCGAGTTGATATCCATTCATTCGTCGTATCAACCATCTTTTCGAGATCAAAGTTAGTCAAGACCTTTTCCGGCAAATAAGACCCGGTACCAATAATCCGTGCTTTTTTCACTGCATTTCCCCTTATCCACGCGAAATGATCATACGGAACCGACACACTAACAAGCTAGTTGATCATTAGAGCTGCTTTAAACACCTTTGAACTGCAATACCAGTTCATCAATCAACCCCGTATCAACACTGCTTGCAGCCTGCCCAATGGCACTGGTCACAGCTTTAACACTGGAACCGCCATGGCAAATGAGACCCGTCTCCTTAATACCAAGCAAGGGAGCACCACCATATTCTGCATAATCTATTTTTTTCTTGAACGCTCTAAAAGCTGGTCGAGCCAAAAGATAGCCCAACTTCGCAAGCATTCTAGACTTCATCTCTTTCTGTAACATCTGACCAATTGAATCTGCCAGACCTTCAGAAACCTTCAGGACAACATTGCCAACAAAACCATCACAAACAACCACATCCACAGCACCACTAAAAATGTCACGTCCCTCAATGTAACCGATATAGTTAAAATCATGCTGCTGCAACCGACAATGAGCTTCCCGTGTTAATTCGTTCCCCTTCTTTTCTTCGGTGCCATTGGATAACAATCCAATCAGTGGAGACTTTTTCCCCATAAGATGACGCATATACACATCACCCATGATAGCAAAGTGCTCTAAATGAACTGCCTTACAATCGACATTACCACCGACATCTAAAATCAGGCTATGCCCTACCAAATTAGGCATAATCGTTGCTATTGCCGGTCGTTCAACACCATCTATCCGTTTCGCAACAAACATACCCGCTGCCATGGTAGCACCGGAATTTCCTGCACTTACCACCGCATGTGCCACGCCGGCTTTCACCAAATCGAAGGCCACTCGGATAGACGAGTTTTTTTTTCGCCGTACGGCATCTGAGGCTGAATCATGCATGCTCACCACTTCGGATGCATGATGGCTACGGATATTCAAATTTGAAATATCATATTTCCCTAATTCTTCAGCAATCCGCGCTGTATCACCGACAAGAACAATCGCCATGCCCCATTTGCGAGCAGCAGCAATAGCACCTTCTGTCTCAACAGCAGGAGCATTATCACCACCCATAGCATCAACGGCAACTACGATCGATTTCATCAAAAAAATCTAGTCCTGAGATTCGAGGACATTGCGATCTTTATAAAAACCGCAACTACCGCATGCACGGTGAGATTGTTTTGGCTCATCGCACTGAGGGCATACCGACATGCCAGGTGCAGTTAGTGCGTCGTGTGAGCGACGCATATCACGTCTTGATTTGGATGTCTTTTTTTTAGGTACTGCCATGAACTTAAATCTCCCTATTCTGTATCTATCTTTTTAAATGCGACGCCATTGATTTTTACATTTATAAATAGCAATCATGGCTATAAAAAATTATCGGCAACTTCTGCGCCGATAATTGTGTAAAAGTAAACCGATTCGGCGTTACTTTTCAACCTTAAAATCTCTAAGAGCAGCAAAGCTCAAACTAACAGGCAACTCAGAACAATCACAACATGCCTTATTCAGATCAGTTCCACAGGTTAAACATAACCCCTTACAAGTTTCCGAACACAAAGAATGATCCGGCAACAATAAAACAACTTGTTGTTGAATCTCTTCAGTTAAATCGATACTGTCACCCTCAAACTGTTCCAGCCCCATCTCTTCAGCCGACAGCTCCAGCTCTTCGCCATCCTCACCAGAAACCTCCGGCAGCTCATCGACATAAGTCTGAGCGAAATCAGCGTCAACCTTGAACTGACTGGGAGCTAAACAACGCTTACATGGCACACTCACTTCAACAGCAATATGCCCTACAAGCTCAATCATGCCACTGACCTCATACGCCCGTACAGACACAACCACCGGTGACATAAAAATGCAACTTCTGTTTCGTTCAAGTTCAGCTAAAACAGGAAAATGTGCTGCCGCCTCCTCTATCTGAAGATCAACACCACCCTTTTTAATTTCACCCACTTGTAATTGCATTATCTGAACCTTGCAGCTAGAGAAAGTGGTCAGTATAGATATTGACCTTCTTTTGTCAAGCAAAATGCCCCTTAAAAAAAAGATACAAATTTTTATCTATAAAACACAATAATCTTCTACAAGCATTGATATAACTTACAAAAAGTGCTGAAATAGCAAAACAACACAGCAGCAACATGCTAATCAAAAATATTTGTCACCCAATGTAGGTAAAATATTTAAGGAATAAATTCTATGCCAATTTCAAATGTAAAAAAGAAGAAATTTAACCTTATCGAATAATCATTTTTATCGATAAATACCTTGACAATAAAAAAGCTATACGTTTCAAGGCGCTTAGCATTACTACTCACAAGATCTGTGGAAAACCTGTTGATAAGGTTGTTTATGATACTCATAGTACCGCACATCAAAACCCTTTCAACATATTGCCTATTTTTTAAGCATCTCTATTTACCCTATAATTACCGGTAGTTATGCTTATTAACCAACGCAATCCCATTTATGGATGTTCTTGTCGCCCATAGGGTATTTGCAAACAATAATCTACGAACCAAAGAGGTCAAAATGTTTATAAAGCTCATAATTATCTTCACTTCCATTCCTATCATCGAAATTTACGTTCTTTTAGAAGCCGGAGAGATTATCGGCTTGTGGCCAACCATCGGTCTGATATTTTTGACCGGAATTGCCGGTGCATATCTGGCTCGAACTCAAGGTAGCGACACAGCAAGGCGAATTCAAATCGCCCTTGAACAGGGCGAAATGCCAACGGAAGGATTATTAGACGGAGCGATGATATTAGCCGGGGGAATTACCTTACTCACACCGGGCTTTGTCACCGACATGATCGGTTTTTGCTTATTACTCCCCGTTACTAGGTCACTAATTAAGGAATTTGCCAGAAAATGGTTCAAAAAAATGGTAGATAACGGTCAAGTTCACATCCAATATCGTCAATAACAAGATGTGCTAAATAGCGGCGACAACAATTACCCTTTTCGTCCCCACAGCATAAATACACTATAATGTTGATCTCCGTGCGCTCGTTTTTTAGTGATGGTATGAGCGGTCGTCTCCTGCACATCGTGGATACCTAACCGAGTAAGTTCATCGTGCAGCCATGTGCGATCAATGCCATGATGTTCAACACCTTGCGAACGATCATGAAAGGTTCCCCCTTCTTCATCAAGATCAGCCAAAGCGATAATTCCGCCCGGTTTTAATGCGCGAACCAAGGTCTGTAGTGTTGGTCTAATCTCACAAACATGATGCAACACCATAGAACTAAAGATGAGATCATAGCTGTCGGGATCAAGAGTGGGAACTGCAGCACTATTATGCAACGTATCCACATTGGTTACTCCGGCAGCCTGAGCCTTCTGCTTCAGGACATCCAACATCCCTGCGGCATTGTCCATCGCCGTCACCTGCTGCAACTGATCGTGCAAATGAAACGATACCAAACCCGTACCACAACCAAACTCAAGAGCGTGCATATCACTACGTAACGTTATATGCTGTTTAATTGCCGACGAAATCGCTACTGCCAGATGAATACGTTGCGGTTTTTCATCCCACGTTAGCGCCGCAGCACTAAAATCTTTATCTATAGCCATAATATAATTTTCTCCTTCATTTGTAACTATTTAGCGTAATGGGCACGCAATCCCCATATAAATGGACGCAACGAGCCCATCCATGGCGACAAATACCCTTGCTATGGGGATTACCTGCCCAACTTGAGTGGTGCCGAGTAGTTACATCCTTTTTAGCTTGATAAAATTTGTCAGACAGGCATCAAACACAGACCTGGATCCAGCTTTACGGTATCCCAAAAACTCGACAATCTGCAACTGGTAAAATCATGGATCAAATACCAGCACGATAATGGCGGATCAGAATAAGTTTATTTCGTAAGTTAAGAACGTCCCCTCCTTCCTTACTACAAGTCCGCGACTGGTTGCCATGCGCAACCGACCACCCCATTATTGGCTATTTAAAACAACTATCTTCCAACTCACACCAGCCATCAAACGCCGGAAAATAAAGGGCACAACGGCAAGGGTGTTCAGGATCGATTTGGCTCAAAAACAAGCGATAACGTTCCAATTGCGCACGGTAGCGTTCACTTTGCTGGGCATAAAAATCAGCTTTATTCTGACCGGATAACGCAGCAGAGGTTTTATAGTCGATAATCCAGCGCTCACCATCAACAACAAAGGTACGGTCAATAACAAGATTAACCAACTCACCATCCACCACACCACTTAAGGGATACTCACAGCGAGCCTGTTCGTGAGCATGTAAAATCCAGCGACCGCGCTTGCTAGTGATCGTTTGGTTCAACATCCGCACAATACGCTCCCCATGTTCCTGAGCCTGATTAGAATCGACTCCCACCATCCGCAATTGCGTTGCCATCGGCTCACGTAATAGCTCAATCCTGTCGGGCGACCAACATCCGCCACCATTCAAAGCCAAATATTCCAGCCAACTATGAGTTAGCGTACCGACCAACGCAGCGATGCGATCATCCGCCAAAGGAATTTGGGCATCAAGGGGCACCTCCTGACATGCGCTATTATCAACATCAGCTTGATCCCTGATGGCACCAAGCTCCACCATGCGTACATGCGATAAACGTTGTAATGGTAGCCCGCTTGCACGATCTGCTCCCGGCTCCACAACATCGTCAGCATCATCGACTAAAGCAATAAATTGCGCCTCGACCGCCGGCCATAGCTTTTCCAGGAGCGACCCCTTGGTCGGTCGCGGCTCATCATCTTTATTAAGTTCGGCATGACCGAAAAGGTACACATGACGCTTCGCACGGGTGATAGCAACATAGAGTAAACGGGCGACTTCATGTGCCGATTTTTTTTGTTCAACTTGCCCTAACAGTTCATAAATTGGATCGTCATCTGCATCGCCTCGGGCGGCTATTGGTGCTAACAGCAGACCGTATTCAGGGTGCTCCTGCCAGCGTATCAGGCTCTTATCGGCGCCACGGGGTCGCCGTCCCAAACCGGGCAAAATAACGTGATCAAACTCCAGCCCCTTCGCTTTGTGAATCGTCATCACCTGAACCTGCCCATCGGCTCGTTCATCGGCGGCAGAAAACAACACCCGCAACTCCTCATCGAGCTGTTCAAAACTAAGCAGATCACCACCATGATCAAGTTTCTCTAACAAACATAAGCTTTGATCAACATCACGACATGCAGCCATTGAATAGCACTCACTGCCTTCCAAAGCCTGCCATGTATCTTCAATCAATTCGCGTAACGAACAACGCCCCCGCCGCGCTATTGCCGCAGTCAATACCGAACCAACAACACCGACCCGTAGCTGACCATTTGCCGACAAGCGCTGCAAGCGTTCTGGATCGGTCAACATCTCTACCATGGTGGTATCGTGTTCACGCCGGAAACAATCGAGATCGGCAAGGCACAAACCACACCACGGCGCACGTAACACCGTCATCCAGCTCAAATGATCTGCAGAATGAAGAATAGCGCGGGTCAATGCTACCAGATCGGATACCGCCGGCCTGTTGACGAGGGGATCAACATTTTGCGCCTGATAGCGAATTCCGGCAGCGCGTAATGCCCTTAAAATAGCCGTTAAATGGGGACGGGAGCGCACTAAAATCGCTATCGTCTGCTCATTTGGTTGACACAATAACTGTGCCACCAAGGTACATACCGTAGCCGCCTCATCTTCGATATTAAGCTGATGCTGTGCAAATACCTGCACTGCCTCACCAGCCTCTTGGGGCAACACCGACTGGGCATGAGCATAGCAAACCGCACCACTACCAACATCCTCTAGTTCAGGGAAAATAGTCGGGAACCAGCGATTAACCCACGCTACAACCCCCTGTTGCGAACGAAAATTGGCTTGCAACTGAAGCGGTTGCAGGGGAAATCCGGCCACCCCTGACATACCAGCTTGGAGAAACAATCCCACCTCGGCTTCACGAAAACGGTAGATCGACTGCATCGGATCACCAACGATGAACAAGCTGCGACCATCCCCGGCTTGCCAGCCTGCCGTCACGGTCTTCAACAGATCAAACTGCAACCACGAGGTATCTTGAAATTCGTCAATCAATATATGTTGCACCCGATGATCGAGCATCAATAGTTGTTCGGTTGGATTGCCGCTGTCCACCAATGCCTGTCGCGCCTTCAGGGCAATTTCGCTAAAATCAACCTCGCCGCTGCGACTAAATTCCAGCCACAACTGTGCCACCGCCTGTGGTAGCAAGGTGACCAATGCTTGCAGGATATACCACTGCTGCTCAGAATATTGGGGATCGGGCAAGCTGCGCACCGCACCCCACAATGCAGGGCTATGCCCCTGCTCTCGCAACGATGCTAATAGCTGAGTCATACGCTGTTTCATCGTTGCACCGGGTTCCTTCTTCCCTGCCGGGAAACCCATATTTTTATCGCAGCGTTTACGCCACCCACCATCAGCTGTCAATAACAGATCGGCAAATCCGCACCACAAATAGAGATCGGCGGGAACAGGCTGAGGGAACGCTGCGATGCCATCCAGTGCGCACAACGCCTTGTCTGGCTTGGCACAATTATCGGCGGCAAACGCGCCCAGCACCAGCAACTCCTGTTGCAATACCGGATCAACCGTTGCCAGCAATTGACGCAAATAATCCGCTACAATATGCGATAATGCCCCTTCCAATTCCTGCCGTTGTCGCCCTTCATCGGTCAACAAATGACGCAACCACTGATCACGTCGCCCGAGCAAATTGATCAACATGTCTTCCAAGATATCGGCACGGTTATCCAGATGGATCAACAATTGCCTAACCGCTTTATTGATATGCTCTGAATCGCAATGATGCAAATGGACAACCTGGCGCACAGCAGCGCGATAAAGTTGCGTTGGTTGTTCACTCACCTGTGGCAGTCCACCGAGACGACTCAACCACGGCATCCGCCGTACCAGAGCAGCATTAAAACTATCGATGGTTTGAATTTGCAACTGATCAGGATGCTGCAGCAAGTGCCAGCCGCGCTCATGATCGCGCTTCAGCACCGCACATGCCAATTGGCGTGTAAGACGAGCATGGTCGCCACTACCCACCTGCGCAGACTCCTGCGCTTGACGCAACGCAACCAAAACCCGTTGCCCCATTTCGGCAGCAGCTTTACGGGTAAAAGTAATCGCTAAAATCTCATCGGGTCGCTCAACCCGTCCCAACAGGGCGAGCAAGCGTTGAATCAGCAGTTCCGTTTTGCCCGACCCCGCCGGAGCACGCACTATGCATGAAAGCTCTGGATTCACCGCTTGGCTACGGGCAACAACATCCGTTAGTTCAATAACTGACATAGGCTATTCCTCACCATCACGCGCCGCAATGCGACACAAACCACTCAAGTCACAAAATTGACACGCACTCACCTTAACGGGGAGTACTTGCGCCTGCCCGGCAGCAAATTCGCTGGCAAGACGTTCCAGTTGCTGCTCCCAATCGGCGAGCAACGCAGCCCAATCATAAATATCGCGCTTGGCAGCAAGGCTTTTCTCTACCGACTTCACCCCGGCGATAATCCCATCGCTAGCAGCAACACCCTTGAAGGCACATTCACCCACGCGAAGTTGAGCAAAGGTAACGGCAACCACCTGTCCCTGACCACCATCAAACCCTTTAAGGGCGTAAATGGGCAACTGCGGTTCCAACAATTGTGCCCCGACCAGATCACCATTGCTCACCGCACCGCTCTTATAATCGATCACCACCTGACCACCGTTATCGGGCAAACAATCAACCCGATCCGGCACCGCCGTTAACACCAGTGCCCCCAGCGTTATTTTTTTGCGCTGTTCAACCGCCACCACAGTAAAAGGGGTGCGCAGTTGTTCAAACTGTTGCAGCCAATCAACAATAAGTGCCGTTAAGCGCTGTTGTTCTATAGCTAGCAACTCCGTTGCCTGCTCGTTGAGTTCTACCTGTTCCAGCACCTTTTGCGTCAACTTCGCCAGCAATTGCTCCAGTTCTACTGCAGATAACGCACATAATTGCTGATGACTGGTAATTTGGCTCCAAAATCGTTCCAGAACCTTATGCACAAGATCACCACGCAGCCGGCTATCGAAACCTGCCTGCGGCGATTCTAGGGCACGCACCTTCAAGCGATAGTGGGCATAAGCGCGAAACGGACACAGCGCCTGCTCCTTGATAATAGCTGTCCCCCCCTGCACTTCATGAGGGGCTTCGGCCGGATTCAACGCAACACCCACCTCATCAACCAACGATTCAAGATCGATCAGCTTAGCTTCCGGTGTCATGTCTTCATCCACAGCAACAACGGTATAATCATCGGGAAGGTGGGCAAACATAAACGGGCTAGGTCGCAACGACATATCGCCATCACGGCATGGATAACTCAACACCACCTGCGGTGCGGCACTAATCAAGCGCTGCATGGTTAATTTGGCAAAGTCATTTTCGTGCTGAACGCTGGAATGGGGCATCCGATGCTGACGTTGCAGCTCTACGGGGAGAAATGGATTATGTTGCACTCGCCCTGGCAACACCTGATCGGTTAATCCCATCACCCACAGAGCATCGAAGTGGAGTCCCGCTGTTTCCAAAATACCGGTTACCTGTAAGCGATCATCCTGCGCCTTGGGTTGAAATAATTGCTCCATAGCCAGCTTACGCAACAGATTAAGCGCCGTACTCCGATCAGTGGCAGGATGAACCGCACTTAATTCCGCCAGCGCCGGGAGTAATTTATCGCGCCAAGCGCTTAACGTTTGAAAATCTTCACTGGTCAACGCTCGCTCACCCGGCCACCCGGCCTGCTGGAGTAGCTGATTAAAATGATCACCCCATTGGACAAGTGATCGGGGCGCTGATTTAGACAATGAATTGAAAGATGTTTTACTGCGGGCATCACGCAGTAGCAGCAGCAATTGAGTAAAAGATCGTGGGCTGTCACCACGTTGCCGACACAGCTTGATCAAGGCAGACAGGGAGATCTCACGCACATTCTGCTGACGCAACCAGCGTTCTAATTGAGCTCGCGCCCCGGCTTCGGTGACACCGCCAGCCAACCACGGTGAACGCAACAGATAACTTATAGTATCGAGTTCAACGCTATAACCAACACCCAACAGCTCCAGCGCTGTGGCCACCATCCCCTGCTGGTGCAATGGGTTGCCAAGGGACACATTAAATGTTTGCGCAGCAACGCGCTGGGGGAATAGGGAGCGCTGCAATTCGCGCCGAAAAATCCGCTCTACCGCCCCTTGTAAGCGAGCCAAGTCGGGCACCACAACAGCCACCGTGCCAACCTGATCTTCCAGTTGTTGCCGCGCCCACTTGGCAGCGGCTAAAATTTCGCTCATCTCATCGCGACAGGAATAGCAATCCAGTTCAACCTCAGGAGCAGACTCAGGAACAACAACCTCAACTGTGGTTCCTAATGCCTCTAACTGTTGCTGCAAACAAGTTTGTACAGGGTTGAGTTCATCAAAACCCAAAAAAATAAATTTACTTGGCGCAAAAATGTTACCAGTAGAAAGTGCTTGAATAATATGCCCGGTCAAGGCAGCAGTATCCAGCCAACCCTTCTGTTCACAATAAAGCAGATAAGCAGACTGCCAGCGTAAAAACGCTTGATGTTCCGGCGATAGGTCAAATAAGGGGGATGAAACAGCACATTGACCGACGCATTGGGCATCACTGACCAAGCGGTGAGCCTGAGCAGCCAAACGAGATGTCGCTTGAACCTGCATCAAACCTAGGTCGTGCTTATCCAGATCGGTACGAATCATCTGCTGCCACAAACAATCGCTCTGGGCAGGAGTGAGCAAACGCCCCTCTTCTCCCAGCGCTGCCAAACAACGACGCAACCATGTTTCTAAGGTGAAAATTGCCGGTTGTTCCCACACCTGACAACCACGAGACTGCTGCCGACGAGCATAACCATCATGCAGCGTACGAGCAAGACGACGATTAACCGTAACCAGCACCGCACCGGATGCGGCAGCGGCATAAATTGATTTATACGCGTTCAAAATATCTCACAATCAACATCAACTTTAATTTCCTATCATACCGATTCTACGAATTTATTCCTGATCAGCTATGCGTTCGCGGCTTGGAAGCCGCTCCTACGGGAGCGCGAACGGTTACCAATTACTTAAACGACACACGATAAATACATCCGGCCAAACAATCAGACACATACAAACAACCATCAGCGCCAACGACACAATCGGTTGGTTGCCCCCACGGTTTACCATCGACACTCCAACCGGAGATCAGATCAATTCCCCACCCCATAATTCGCCCATCAGCATCCAGCGGAACACCCATCAGACGAAACCCTTGTTTACGCTCAGCATAATCGCTACCCTGTAGCGCCACATATAACATCGATTGAAATTGTATCGGAGCATGCAGGGTAGCACCAAAGATCAACCCACGCGGTGTCGAATGGGGGTGTAATTGCGCCAGTGAAGGGCGGGTGCTTTGGCAGATTTCGACCGACCCTAGCTCAGCATCGGGCAAACGATTACCAAAACAAAAAGGCCAACCGTAATCACCGCTACTAGCTATAACATTAAGTTCATCGGGATGGACATCAAAATCTAGGGTTTCGGAGCTATTATCTGTTCCCCAGAGCGAACCACTAAGGGGATGAACGGCGAGCCCCTGACAATCGTACAATCCCGTAGCAAACATGTGTGTTGCTCCATCAGCGGTTACACGTAACAGCGCAGCCTGACGCCAATCATCGCCCTCAACTCCGGCACCAACGGAAAGGTAAAGCTGCCGATCAGCTCCCACAACCAACGCATGTGCCCAATGCTGTTTAGCCACAGGCAACTGGTCATTAATCACCTGCTTGGCATCGGCAATATAATCATGATCGATATCGGGCAACATTAACAGCTTTGATGCCGTGGCTACATACAACGCCCCCCGATGAAATGTCAGACCACTCGGACGATCTAACCCTGTGGCAAAAACATGAAGGTTATCAACAACACCATCACGATCACCATCAGTTAACGTCACCACTTGCCCCACCTTCGGCAAGCTGACAAAGAGATCACCATCAGCGCTAACGGCCAAGCTGTGCGGCTGTGTCAAACCTGCGGCAAACAAGGTCACCTCAAGGCCGTTCGCCACCTCCAATTCACGCAAACCGTGATCCCAATCATTGCGCAGCGCAACCGGAACCGTTAATTCCTGAAGGGAAACGGGCAGGAGCTGTTTACGCAACTGTCGATACGCATCATTACGTTGTGCGACCTCGGTAAACGCTCTAAATATCGGTCGCCGCACCTGCGGCGGCCAAATTTCGATCACCAAAGCATTCGCAGATAATACCGCTATTGGAACCGCCAGAATCAACGCCCCCCGACCACAATATTTTACCACCAGAGCAATACCGGCACCGATGAAAAAAGTAGACAAAAACCACAGCACACCATTGGCAAAAGGCAAAAATGGAACCGCCATGGTCAAGAACACCCCGGATCCCAACAACAACGTCAACAGAATAAAACGGATAATAATTAGCATCGATTTAGTTCCTCATCCCTGCCGGAGAATGTTCGAATTATGAAAATACAATCAATAATGCTTTAGCAGAAAGTAAAAAATCAGATGGCTAAGCAAAAAGCGCCAAATGCAAGGCGCGTGATTGTCTCTGTAGAAACGTTGCATGCAACGTCTAATACGTACATCGAAGCAGCGAGACAATTACGACTGGTTCTGTAATGGCGCAGCAGTTGGTGAGTTTTTGTGACGCCATCATCAATCGCCCAGATGACGATTTAGCACCAGATAATTAACCACATAATCTCGTACCGCTTCCTGCAGGGTTCTCTGTTTACCGGCGTAACCGGTTGCCCGCAGCTTACCTACATCGGAACAGGTATAATACTGATACTTATCCCGCAACGAGTCGGGCATTTCAACATACTCTATATTCACCTCTTTATTGAGGGCAGCAAAGATTGCCGCCGCCAACGAGTTCCACGAATGTGCCCCGGAGCTACCAATATTGTACAAACCATTGGCATCAGAATGATCAAGAAAATACAGTGACATATCGACAACATCTTTAACGTAAACAAAATCGCGCATCTGCTCACCATCAGCATATTCAGGTCGATACGACTTGAACAAGCCGATCTTACCCGTTGCTAAAATCTGTTTATATGCCTTGATAACCAACGAACTCATCTCACCTTTATGATATTCGTTCGGACCAAAGACATTGAAAAACTTGAGACCAACAATTTTATTCAGAATACCTTCACGAAGTGCCCATTGATCAAACATCTGTTTGGAGTAGCCATACATATTCAAGGGACGCAACGTGTCCAGCGCTGTTTCGTCATCCTTAAACCCCTGCGCACCATCGCCATAAGTTGCCGCACTTGAGGCATAGATAAAACGAGCATCACAACGCAGAGCCAACAATGCCATCTGTTTGGTATATTCAAAATTGTTGTGGATCAAATAACGAGCATCCAACTGTGTTGTTGCCGAACATGCTCCCATATGTATAACCGCTTCAAGACCATTCTCGCCCAGATCAAAATAATCATGCAACTGATCTGTCACCACTAGCTGCATAAAATCATCTTTTTCAATATAATCAGCGTACTTGAGCGCTGCCAAATTCTTCCATTTCTCACTACACCCCAGCGAATCTACAATCAGGACATCGCTACGTCCCATCTCATTCAATTGCCACACAATTGCACTACCGATAAACCCAGCACCACCCGTTACAATAATCATGTGATTAATTCCTTTATTATGAGCAAAATAATATAGCTTCAAATATCAAATATCTTGCAAACTTAACATTATCGCACGACCCTAGCAAATATCTTGCTGAATCGTTGCAATTTACGTATTATAAGCTGTGAGGACACAATAAACATTCTCTTTTTATGTGGGAGGTGCATGGATATTGCTTCACTGGGTATCCACTCTCAACCCACCGAATTCGTCTCTATTTTTCATTATAGCTAAAAATGAAAGGATCTTTTTAATGTCAAAAAAAAAGGAAGCCCTCGACTACCACAGCAACGGGCGTAAAGGGAAAATTGAAGTTATTGCCAGCAAGCCATGCGAAACCAGTCGCGACCTGTCACTAGCCTATAGCCCCGGCGTTGCTGAGCCGTGTCTTGAAATTGAGAAAAGACCCAAAGACGCCTATAAATATACAGCTAAAGGGAATCTGGTTGCCGTTGTCTCAAACGGTAGCGCAGTTCTCGGTTTAGGTAACATTGGTGCCTTAGCGGGCAAACCGGTTATGGAAGGGAAGGGAGTTCTGTTCAAGCGTTTTGCCGATGTCGATGTGTTTGATATAGAGTTAGACACCAACGATCCCGATGAGATCGTCAGAACAGTCCAACTACTCGAACCGACCTTCGGTGGCATCAACCTTGAGGATATCAAAGCGCCTGAGTGCTTCTACGTTGAAGAAAAACTCAAAGAAACCATGAATATCCCAGTATTTCACGATGATCAACATGGTACAGCCATCATCGCCAACGCCGGACTGATCAATGCACTGGAAATAATCAAGAAAGATATCTCAGAAGTAAGAATTGTCGTCAACGGTGCCGGGGCAGCCGGTATCGCCTGTGCGAACATGGCTCTGACCCTGGGCGCTAAATTAGAAAACATGATCGCTTGCGACAGCAAAGGGGTTATCTTCAAGGGGCGCACCGAGGGGATGAACGAATACAAGGAGCGTTTAGCCACCGATTCCAAAGCACGCACGCTGGAAGAGGCTATGATTGATGCCGACGTATTCTTCGGCGTTTCCGCCAAGGATGTTGTATCACCAGAAATGGTTGAATCTATGGCAAAAGACCCCATCATCTTCGCCATGGCCAACCCCGATCCGGAGATCCTCCCTACTACAGCCAACAAGGTGCGTAGCGATGTTATCGTTGGTACCGGTCGTAGCGACTTTCCTAACCAAGTAAATAACGTACTATGCTTCCCGTTTCTCTTCCGCGGAGCATTGGATACCCACGCGACAGCCATCAACGACGAAATGAAGATGGCCGCAGTTAGAGCGTTGGCAAATTTGGCCAAGGAGGACGTTCCCGATTCGGTTGTCAAGGCCTACGGCAACACCCATTTTTCCTTTGGACGCGAATACCTGATTCCGAAACCGTTTGATCCACGGGTGCTGTTGCACGTCGCCCCGGCGGTAGCCCAAGCGGCCATCGATTCAGGTGTCGCCACCCGCGACATCGGCAGTATTGACAAATACACCGAATCACTTGAGGCATTGCAGGGTCGCTCCAAAGAGATCATGCGCACCTTGATCAATAAAGCCAAGTCTGACCGTAAACGGGTGGTATTCCCTGAAGGGGACAATGAAAAGATATTGCGGGCAGCACAAATACTTATTGATGAAAAAATTGCCATCCCCATCCTCCTCGGCCCCGAAGACACGATTAAACGGATGATCAAGGAGCTGGGTCTCGACCTGACCGGTGTTCAGATCATCGAAACCAAGGGTAGCCCCAAACATCGCGAATATTCCAACGAGTTGTTTCAGCTAAGGCAACGTAAAGGGATGACGCTGGCCGAGGCCAGCCGCACCATCTGCCGCGAACGTAACTATTACGGTGCCATCATGGTGCACATGGGTGATGCCGACGCCATGCTTTCCGGTATCAATCATCACTACCCGGAAACTATTCGTCCCGCTCTGGAGGTGATCGGCAAACAACCGACTATGCTTGGCGTTCACGGTCTGTATATGCTGGTATTCAAACATCAGGTAATCTTCTGTGCCGACACCACCGTAACCATTGATCCAAGCGCTGAAGAGTTGGCCGAAATCGCAATACTGGCAGCAAAAAAAGCCCGCGATTTTAATGTTGACCCACGCATCGCCATGCTGTCATTCTCCAACTACGGCAGCGCATCACACCCCTTTACCGCCAAAATAAAAAAAGCTACTCAGCTAGTCAAGAAATGGGCACCGGATCTGGTAGTCGATGGTGAAATACAAGCTAACGTTGCTCTCGATCCAGAATTGACGAAAAACCAATACCCGTTCGCCGATCTGAAGGGTAACGCCAATATCCTGATATTCCCTGATCTCAATTCCGGCAATATTTCCTATAAACTGTTAACCAAACTAGGTGAAGCCGAGGCTGTCGGTCCAATCCTGATCGGCATGAAAAAGCCTGTCCATGTGCTACAACGTGGCGACGAAGTCAATGATATCGTCAATATGGCAGCAGTCTCTGTTGTCGATGCACAAATAGCCCTCGAAAAAGAGATCAACGACGAATCCAACTAAATTAGGCACGCTGAGTAATTACAAACTATCAACAACAGGGGTTCGAGCTTGAATCAAAAAAAGATTAAAATAATCGCCTCAATTACATTATTACTCGTTGCGCTAACCGGCGCCATCTATTGGCTCAATAGTAAAACAGAAGATAACGTCGCAAAAGATAAAGTCGCCAGCACAATGAACGTACAACAAAAAAAAGCACGCTTTAAAACACTGCTGGTTCCGGCGGTAGAGGAAGTATATACAGAACTAACCCTACAATACCAGGCAGTTACACAGATGATAAAATCTGGCAAGAGCCATAAGAAAATAGCCGCATTAAAAAAAGAATATAAAGCAACAAACGATGATGAACTACTTATGGCGCTCAAACCACACCCTAAAAGTATCGCCCTGGCGCAGGCAGCTATGGAAAGCAGTTGGGCTACTTCACGTTTTTTTAACAAAGCCAATAACGTATTTGGAGTGTGGTCATTTGATAGTAATGAGCCGAGAATCGCAGCAGGCAAAAAGCGCGGCAAAAAAACAATCTGGTTGAAAAAATACCCGACAATTAAAGATTCGATCCGAGATTATTACCGTGTTTTAGCACGAGGATCAGCATTTACAGAATTTAGAAAACTCAAAATGACAACCAGCGACCCCTACAAATTAGTTGGCAAATTGGATCGTTATTCCGAAAAAGGGGCTGAATACGGACAGGAACTCGCTGCGGTCATAAGGTTCAATAAATTTGACCAGTATGATCAATAGCCAAAACTAGGAGGATGTCGGGCTTGGCTCCAGTTCGCACCAACCAACGAATAACCAGCGACGCTGGTATAACTCTTGGCTGGTACGAACTGGGGCTTTTTATTCACCTTCTACACGCCATCCCACGTTTACCCCGTTGCCCCATTTTCACCGTTGTTTATTACCCTTCTGCCCACTCTTTGCTTGACTGCCCTTCAATAGATCGCCAAACGAACCAAAACCGGAACTCACCGGTTTATCCGTCCACGATTTTTCCGTTCCTACATCCTCGGCACCGACCGGAACCAACGATATACGCCGCTGCTCAACATCAATTTTTTCCACCACAACGGATAGCTCCTGCCCAACTGAGAGCACCTCACGTGGATGATTGATCCGTTTGCCCTCACCCAAGCGGGAGATATGCACCAAACCATCAAGACCCTCTTCAAGGGTGACAAAAGCTCCAAACTGCGCTAAACGGGAAACCTTGCCCGTGTGCCCACTGCCGATGGGAAAATTATCCGTTGCCGTACTCCATGGGTCAACCAAAGTATCACGCAAACTAAACGCGAACTTATTCTCCGCCCAATCGATACGCTTCACCACCAATTCCAACTGCTGACCAACGTGCAACACCTCACTTAAATCCTCTACCCTACTGTATGAGACCTCAGAGATGGGTAACAAACCCTCAACACCACCGATCTCGATAAACGCACCGAAGTCACAGATCGATGTAACCTCACCACTAACCCGATCACCCTCTTTTAACGTTTTCTTCAGCTCTTCACTCTGGGCACGGCGCTCCTCTTCTAACAACGCGCGGCGGGAAACAACCACATTGCGCCCTTGTTCGCTAAATTGACTGATCTTGACGGGAAACGATTGACCAATCACCTCTTCGGGGTTTTCCTGACGGCGCAAGGCAATTTGCGAATAGGGGCAAAACGCCCGCACGCCACCGGGCAGCGTAATCTCGTAACCACCCTTTATCTCCTTTTCTACCCGACCATCAACGGGAATCCCGTTACGCCATGCCTCTTCGAGTTGAGCTGTGCCGGAACTGCCTGCACCGATACGGGTGGTAAAACGCATCTCACCACCTGTACGAGACATAAAATAAGCAGAAATACTATCGCCAACCTCCACGGTTAACTCACCAGAATCATCCTGAAGTTCCCGCACGTCAAGAACTCCCTCCCCCTTCTGACCAATATCAAGAAAAACCCAATCCTTGCCGATCTGAAGAATTTCAGCCTCGGTCTTCTGTCCTAACTCAAGCCTAGTTGCGCCACCCATGCTCTCTTCCAGCATTGCGGCAAAATCTTCATTTTCCAGCTCATCATCAATCTCAAAATTTTCGTCGTTCATGTTTGCTATCCTTATTAAAGTCAGGAGAAATAATTGGTAACTATTAAGCCGCGAACGCATAGCTAATCAGAAAAACATTATACCGGTAGTACCTTCTTCCAGGTACTGATGCTAACCTGTGCAAATAAACCGGCTTTCGCATACGGATCGTTGGCAGCAAAATCCTCGGCATCTGATTTAACGTCCAGATCAAGAATAACCACTGAACCGTTCATATTGCCATCATCATCCAACGTTGGTCCGGCAGCATTGAGCCTGGCAGCAAAACTCTTTAGATATTCAACATGAGCAGGACGGTTTTCCATGCGCACTTCAAGATGATTTTTTTTATCAATACAGTGAATAACATATAGCATTTGTTTCTCCTTGAATATAATTTTATGGCTCGATAACAGGATAGGGCATACCGACTGAGCTATGCAAGCTTCTTTATGACAGCATCTGGTTACTTACCACCAAAACGCAGAACTAGCAGGTAATCGGTTCTCAAAGTAAGTAAAACATGATACCACTATGACTCGCTAAATACTTATAATGCTTTCGCAGAAAGAAAAAAATCAGATGGCGACGCCATCACTTATACAACAGGGAGAATAATACAGATGACTTTTAACCACATCGGTCTACAAGTACCACAAATTTTATTACCAAAATCTGGAACTGATATGCACCGCTGGTCTGTCATCGCCTGTGATCAATACACCTCCGACCGTAGCTACTGGCAACGCCTTGCGCAACAAACCAAGGGGAGCAATTCTACACTTAATCTTATTTTTCCCGAAGTAAACCTTGAAGATAGCGATTCGCAGCAACGAATCGAACAGATCAATGCCACCATGAAAAGTTATCTGGCCGATGGCAGTTTGGTGGAACAAAAACCCGGTTTCATCCTACTTGATCGACAAACCAGCGCAGTAGAATCGCGCAAAGGGTTGATCGTTGCCCTCGATCTGGAACATTACGACTATACCAAGACAGCGAAAAGTCTCATCCGGGCAACGGAAGGGACGATCCTCGACCGCTTACCGCCACGCATCAAAGTACGCCAGAATGCCCCCATTGAGCTACCGCATATCATGGTGCTCATCGATGACCCTCAAGAGACTGTCATTGAGCCGTTATTTTCAGAAAAATTGGAGTTAGTTTACGATTTTGATCTGCTGGAAAATGGTGGACACAGCACAGGATACCGAGTTGACCAACCACAATTGATTACTCAAGTAGTCACCGCGCTGGAAACACTGGCTGACCCTCAGGCATACCAAGAAAAATATCAGCTC
>JAYEOA010000015.1:0-5042 GCA_034722515.1 Thermodesulfobacteriota bacterium
TTGCTCGATGAGTTTGCATCTCTACCTGTGCCAGCTCTCGTCCCTGCCATTGCCGAGTCCGACTGGTTGTTGCTGTTGGATCGTTATGGCGCTGTGGACGATCTATGGTTGGCTCTCGGTGTTCATCCGCAGTATGCTGCAGGTTGGTATGGGCAATCGTTAGTCAAACTCCGCCGCTTGATTCACCATCCCAAGGTTGTTGCCATTGGAGAAGTTGGTTTGGATGCCGGGCTGACCAATGTGAGTATGACACGGCAGCAACAAGTGTTGCAGGATCAGGTGCGTCTGGCGGTGGCTGTCGGTAAACCGTTGATTCTCCATTGCTATAAGCGTTTTGGTGCGTTGTTGCAACTGTTACGTAACGAGCGGGCAGACTCGGTAGGCGGTATTGTTCATGGTTTTAGTGGCAGCAGCGAGGTTGCGTTGCAGTTATGGCAGATGGGATTCGGCATCGGTATCGGTCGGGTGATACTCAATGAACGCACCCGACGCTTGCCTAAAACCGTTATTACTTTGCCCGATGAGGCGCTTGTCTTGGAAACTGATGCCCCGTGGCCAACGGCTGTAACGGGGGGCGAAGATGGAGCCGGAGCCTTGTTGCACATTGCCGAGCGCATAGCTGTGTTGCGCGGACAAACACTGGCTGAGGTGGCTGATATGACAGAACGTAATGCTCGTCGCTTGTTAAACTTGTCGTGTAACAATGGAAAAGTGAGTAGCTGATGATCGAAAACAAACAGAACGCACCACATCGCTTCAGCCGCACCGAATTGCTTGTCGGTCGCGCCGGGGTGGAGCGCTTGGCTAACAGTCATGTGGCGGTATTCGGTCTTGGTGGTGTCGGTGGTTATGCGGTGGAAGCGTTGGTGCGAGCCGGTATTGGTCACTTGACGTTGATCGATTTTGACACCTTGTGTGTTACTAATCTCAACCGTCAGCTTCATGCGCTGGACGAGACAGTTGGACAGCCCAAGGTGGAGGTGGTCGGTCAGCGTTGTTGTTCAATCAATCCAGAGGTGGTTTTGACGTTGCACCGCCAGCGTTATAGTGTGGAAACTGCCGATGTGTTGTTGGCGGAAAATTATGACTATGTGCTTGACTGTATCGATACGATTTCCGATAAAATTGATCTTATCCAGCAATGCCATAGGCGCCGGTTGCGAGTGGTCTCCTCCATGGGAGCGGCGAACAAGCTCGATCCGACCCAGGTAAAACTTGCCGATCTGTTTCAGACGCACAAGTGTCGTTTGGCGCGGATTATGCGCAAGGAATTGCGCCGTCGCGGTATTGATTCAGGCGTACCTGTGGTTTATTCTACAGAGGAATATCGTCCACTTCAGGGCTCAGGAGCTGGGCAGCCTAGGGTCAGTGGTGGCGATTGGCAGCGTGTCCCCCTTGGTTCACTCTCCACCATACCCTCCATGTTTGGCATTATGCTGGCAGGTTTGGTGGTCCAGCAGATATTGGAAGGAACAGAAAATGGGGAGTGATTGTTGCCACATTTTTCGGGACAATTTTATTCATGGCAATGCGTTGAAGGTGATGGTAGCTTTGGTAGTAGGTTGGTTTTTGGTACTTATAGCCGATCTTCTTAAAACAAGGAAATGTACACTGTATACAATTTTCTTTTGCAATTTCATCAAACAGTGTTGTAGTATTGCGCTAATATGTGATCCTCGTATGGCACTCCTTGTGCTGAGGTGTATAGGTTTTTAACCATTGATTGGGGGGTAAGAAGTGATGAAGAATTATTTGAGTTGGCGGCCACCACCGTTTTGAAGCCGGATCAGTAGTGGCGTTTTGACGGGACAGAGGGTTCGCCTGTGTTGAAATCAGGCTATAATCTGTTCAGAACAAACTTTTAAGGATAGGTAGATTTTATGCAAATGCTTCAAAGTTCTATCGGAAGAAAGCTCGTGATGGCGGCGACCGGCATGTGCCTGGTCGGTTTTGTCATTGTCCACCTGCTTGGTAACTCATCCATTTTTGTTGGCGCGGATGGTATCAATGCGTACGCTGAGCATCTACATGCACTCGGTCCGATTGTCTGGATTTTTCGTGCTGTTTTGCTAGGCCTTTTCGGGTTGCATATCTTTATGGGTATTCAACTGACTCTGGAAAATCGTGCGGCTCGTCCTATCGATTATAACCAGAAGAAAAACATTCGTACCTCGTTTGGTGCTGAGACCATGATTTACACTGGTCTGGCTATTGCCGCTTTTGCGGTATACCATCTGTTCCACTTCACCATGCACGTTACCAACCCGGAGATTTCAGCGAGCGTATTGCCGCTGGATGCTGTTGGTCGTAGCGACGTATTCAGCATGATGGTTCTGAGCTTTCAAAAGTTCTTCATCAGTGCTGTCTACATTGGTGCGATGGTTACTTTGTTGCTGCACCTAAGCCATGGTGTCCAAAGTCTGTTTCAGACATTTGGTTTGTTGAATGGTAACACACTGCCGATTATGGAAAAAGTCGCCCGTGCTGCAGCTATCGTTGTTTTTGTTGGTTTTATTTCTATCCCGGTGTCCATACTTCTGGGCCTGATTAACGTTTAGGAGGGTACATCGTGATATTAGATGGAAAGTGTCCTACCGGACCTATTGAGAAAACTTGGGATAAGCATCGCTTTGATATGAAGTTGGTTAATCCTGCTAATAAGCGTAAGTATAAAGTTATCGTAGTCGGTACTGGCCTTGCCGGTGGTGCTGCTGCTGCAACCATGGGTGAGCTTGGTTACAATGTAGAGGCGTTCTGCTATCAAGATAGTGCTCGTCGTGCGCATAGTATCGCTGCTCAAGGTGGTATCAACGCTGCGAAAAATTATCACAACGATGGTGACAGCGTTTATCGCCTGTTCTATGACACTATCAAAGGTGGTGACTTCCGTGCTCGTGAAGCTGACGTTTGGCGTCTGGCTCAGGTAAGTAACAACATCATCGACCAGTGTGTTGCTCAAGGTGTTCCATTTGCTCGTGAGTACAGTGGTCTGTTGTCTAACCGTTCATTCGGTGGTGCTCAGGTTTCCCGTACATTCTACGCGCGTGGTCAAACCGGACAGCAATTGCTCCTTGGTGCTTATCAAGCACTGTCGCGTCAGGTTAAAGCTGGTACTGTTGATTTGAAAGCACGTACCGAAATGCTTGATCTGGTTGTGGTTGATGGCGTTGCTAGAGGTATCACCTATCGTAACCTCGTTACCGGTGAGATCGAGTCTAGCTGGGGTGATGCTGTTGTTCTGGCGACCGGTGGTTATGTTAACGTGTTCTATCTGTCAACAAACGCTATGGGTTGCAGTGTTACTGCTGCTTGGAAAGCTTCCAGAAAAGGTGCTTTCATGGCTAACCCTTGCTACACACAGATTCACCCAACCTGTATCCCACAAAGTGGTGATCATCAATCGAAGCTGACTCTGATGTCTGAGTCGCTGCGTAACGACGGTCGTTGCTGGGTTCCAAAAAAAGCTGAGGATTGCGATAAATTGGCTAGTGATATTGCCGAAGATGATCGTGATTACTATCTGGAGCGCAAGTACCCATCGTTCGGTAACTTGGCACCACGTGATATTGCATCGCGTGCGGCTAAAGAGCAGTGTGACGATGAGCGTGGCGTAGGACCAGGTAAGCGTGGTGTATACCTCGACTTTCAAAGTTCTATCGACCGTGTTGGTCAGCCGATGATCGAAGAGCGTTACGGCAACTTGTTTGAAATGTATGAAAAAATTACCGATGAAAACGGTTACAAGCAGCCAATGCGCATTTATCCCGCACCTCATTACGCCATGGGTGGTCTGTGGGTAGATTACAACTGCATGAGTAATGTTCCCGGTCTGTTCGTTCTCGGTGAGGCTAACTTCTCGGTTCACGGTGCAAACCGTCTTGGTGCTTCGGCTCTGATGCAGGGTTTGGCTGATGGTTACTTTGTTATCCCTTACACCATTGGTAACTATCTTGCCGGTGTTATTCCGGGTGAAGTTACTACCGAGCACCCAGAGTTCAAAAAGTCGCGTGATGAAGTTCAGGCGAAGGCAGAAAAGCTCCTTAACATCAACGGTAAGCGTACTGTTAGTTCTTTCCATCGTGAATTGGGTAAGATCATGTGGGAGAATGTCGGTATGGCACGTAGCGAGGAAAGCCTCAAGTATGCACTTAAGGCGATCCCTGAACTGCGTGACGAGTTTTGGAAAAATGTCAACGTTACCGGTGAAGCAAATGGGCGTAACGGTCAGCTTGAAGATGCTGGTCGCGTAGCTGACTTCCTAGAGTTTGCTGAAATTATGGCTACTGATGCGTTGCATCGTAAGGAGTCTTGCGGTGGTCACTTCCGTACTGAGTACCAAACAGACGATGGCGAAGCAACGCGTGACGATGAGAACTTCTGCTATGCGGCAGCATGGGAATACAAGGGTGAAGGCAAGGCACCTGAGCTGCATAAAGAGCCATTGAAATTCGAAAACGTTAAACTTGCAGTAAGGAGTTATAAATAATGGATCTGACACTTTACGTATGGCGCCAAAATGGCCCTGAGGAAAAGGGCAAGCTGGAGCAGTACGAGGCTAAGAATGTCAGCCCCGACAGCTCTTTTTTGGAAATGCTTGATGAGGTTAACAATGACCTGATCGAAAGCGGCATTGATCCTATCGAGTTTGATAACGATTGCCGTGAAGGTATTTGTGGTACCTGCGGTTGCGTGGTAAACGGTATCCCTCACGGTCCTCAAGAAAAGACCACCGCATGTCAATTGCATATGCGTCAATTCAGCGATGGCGACAGCCTGACTCTGGAGCCATGGCGTGCAAAAGCATTCCCGGTTGTCAAGGATCTCGTTGTTGACCGTAGTGCATTGGACAATATCATTGAGTCCGGCGGTTACACTTCGGCTTACACCGGTGAAGTTGGTGAGGCGAATCAGATTCTGATTTCTAAACCAAATGCTGAGTATGCAATGGATGCTGCCGAGTGTATCGGTTGTGGTGCCTGTGTTGCTGCTTGCCCTAACGGTAGTGCAATGCTGTTCACCAGTGCCAAGATTGCCCAGATGGC
>JAYEOA010000015.1:5142-24680 GCA_034722515.1 Thermodesulfobacteriota bacterium
TTGCTGCTTGCCCTAACGGTAGTGCAATGCTGTTCACCAGTGCCAAGATTGCCCAGATGGCTGCATTGCCACAGGGTGAGATCGAGGCCGCTGAGCGTGTCAACGGCATGACCGAAGCAATGCTCAATGCTGGATTCGGTAACTGCACCAACCACTATGAGTGTGAGGCTGCATGTCCAAAGGGGGTAAGCGTCAAGTTTATCGCCAAGACTAATCGCGAGTATATGAAGGCACTAGCTTAAATAAACTTGTGATGAAAGCAAATAGAAAGGCCGATCCTGTTATGGGATCGGCCTTTTTACGTTCTAGAGATTCAAATTACTATTTTTCCTGCAACCGCACCACAAAGCGATTGCCCCCACCGTCGTTGGTTTCGACATGCACGCTGCCATCATAAAGATTGGTAATATGTTTGACGATGGACAGCCCCAGACCGGTTCCGGAATATTGCTTGTTGCGTGATTGCGAACAGGTATAGAAACGTTCAAAAATCCGTTCCCGCTCACCTTCAGCGATTAGTGGGCCTTGATCATCGATGGTGATTAACAGTTCTCCGTCAACCCATTGCATTTTGGCAGTGATACTCTCACCGCTTGAGTATTTAAAGGCGTTGTCGATCAGATTGATCAATATGCTTTGCAGATGTTCTGGCAGGATACACACTTGAGCTATATCCGTTGTCAACACCAGTGTCTTGTCGCCGCTATCAGGGTAAAGCGATCTAATATCCTCAGCTATTTCGATAAGTGGCGTGGCTTCATCAACGGCAAAACACACACCGATAGATTCCAGTTTGTGCAGTTCGATAATATCGTTAATCAGATTGTTCAGGCGCATGGATGAATTGTAGATGTGATCCAGAAAGCGCTGTCTGGTAGATGCATCAATATCCGGTGTATCGCGCAAAGTTTCAGCATAGCCCATGATCATTGCCAATGGTGTCTTCAACTCATGAGAGATATTACCCGTTAGTTCGGCTTTGAATGCTTCATATTCGATCTGTTTGGTGATATTGCGAATCAACAGCAGTTTTTGGTCTTCAACCTGTTTCAGGCTGACCTCAAATATCTCGCGATGGAGTGGAATCCTGCTAGTAGCGTTACTATGTTCCAACATGGTGCTGAAAAAATTGATAAGGTGAACATTGTTGCTGGCGCGATAGAGACTGCTGCCAGCGATCAGTTCAATACCGAACTCTTTTTCCAGCCATGGGTTTGCGTGAAGGATGACATTCTTATTGTCGAGCAATAAAACACCTTGATCCATGGTGGTAAAGATATGGCTGAGTTTTAGTTGATCACGCGCCAATTCAAGATTCTTCTTCTCCATTCCGGCATAGATGCGATAAATCAGTCCGGCAATTTTGGCCATTGATGAGTCTTTAAAGCGGGGAAAGTGTATATTGTTTTTACCGGCCTCGATATTGTCGGCAATATAGTTTAGCTTTTGTATCGGCAGGGAAACCTTGCGGGCAAAGTAGAGAGCCAGCAGTAGCACCACTAGGCTAAGGAAGAAAAATGCCCATAAAGCCTGATGGGTAAATTTTTGTTGTAACGAAGCCACGTAGGTTGCCGGATAGGCGAGGCGGAGGATTCGATTGGCGGAAAGTTTCTTGGCGAAATAGAACATCTGCATGTTGGTTGTGTCACTGAAGCGGGTGGCAAATCCGTTAACGGAATAGATGGCGTCCTTTATCTCCGGTCGTCCTTTATGGTTTTCCATCGATTCGATCTGGTCAAACGCTACCAGTGAATCGGTGATGACAATCCCGCTACGATTAACAACGGTGATGCGCAACGACGTTTGTCGGGTTATTTCAGTTAAACGGGCATGGTCTTGTGCGCGAGTAAGATCGGTATCGTTGCATTGTGAAGCTAAAATGACCCATTTGTTTTTCATCTCCTGTAGCAGTTCATGACGGGCACTGGCCATCATCATGTCGTTGGTGAAATAGAAAGTGAGTATCAGAGCGATGAAGATGGGGATAAAAATAACCACAAAAACCTTGGCAAATGAGCGCATTTATTCAACCCTTATTTATATTGATATTTAGCCGACAAGCTGGCAACGCCCATTCCAAGGGACGTCAAGCCCATCCATGGGTACTTAACTGTCGCCATCCGGGCGACAGATACCCTTTCCATGGGCGTCGCCAGTTTGCCTACTGATTGTGTTGAATAGTTATATTTATTCAACTTTATAGCCGACCTTGGGGATCGACTTGATTATTTTTCCCGCCTCGCCAAGCTTTTTGCGCAAGGTGGAGATATGTGAATCGACGGTGCGGGAATAGACGTCGGCATCATAACCCCAGATGGTGGTAAGCAACTGATTACGCGTGAACACCCGGCGTGGATGTTTGATGAACAGCAACAGCAGTTCGAATTCCTTGTTGGTTAGACTAAGGGTTACTCCGGCGACAAGAGCTTGATGATCTGTTTCATCTATCGAGATCTGATCATAATGGACGAGTCCACTGCTTTGTGTTGTTCGTGAGCGTTTCAGCATCACCGCAATCTTGGCTAGCAGCACCTTTATGCTGAACGGTTTGGTCAAGTAGTCATCAGCCCCAGCTTCGAGGAGGCGGACAATATCTTCTTCACTGTTCTTTGCCGAGATGATAATGACCGGGATATGAGCGAACGATTTGTTGGCGCGGATCAGGGCAAGGAATTGATCCCCTTTTAATCCCGGCAGCATGATGTCGAGGAGGATCAGGTCGGGGAGATAGTCTTCCAGCATCATCAGAGCATCGTTGGCGTTATCGCTGCTGACGATGGTATGTCCGGCGCTGCGAATATTAAAGGTGAGGATCTCCCGCAACGCTTCTTCGTCTTCGATCAGTAGGATGTTGGCCATTAATGACTCCACTAAATTTGTTCAGACTATGTTCGGCTTGTCCGGTGAGCGATGTTTTATGATTTCACCCGTTGCCATGAAATAGATCATTTCGGCAATATTGGTCGCATAATCAGCAATGCGCTCAATGCTGCGGGTGATAAACATCAGTGAGAAGATGTTACGCGTATTGGTCAGATCGCTGTTCATGTAACCGAACAACTCCTGAGTAATTTTATCATCCAGTTGGTTAACTATAGCATCGCGCTGGATAATTTCGATGGCCGTATCGATATCTTTGTTAAAATAGGCGGTGATCACATCCTGAATCATCACCGTCGCCGCATCGGTCATTATCGGTAGATCGATATAGGGTTTAACCGCTGGTGACTGGTTCAGTTTTTTGACCTCCTTGGCAATCTTGGTGCAATGGTCACCAACCCGCTCCAGATCGACGATGATTCTCAGGGCGGCAATGACAAAACGCAGATCGATTGCTTTTGGTTCATAAAGAGCCAGCATTTTTAAACAGTGCTCATCGATGCGGGTGTCGAAGTCGTCAACCTCATCATCGCGGGCAATAACACGCTCGGCCAGAGCAGAATCTCTGGTGACCAGGGCGGTGGTGGCATCTTGCAGCATCGATGTTGTCACCTGACACATGCCGGCCAACATGGTTTTTAACTGGATATATTCCGTTTCCACTTTGTTCATGGTTTTTTCCTGTCTGTTGGTAGCTATCGAACACGAGAAGCTGGCAACGCCCATTCCAAGGGACGCAATAAACCCATCCATGGGGCTTATTGTCGCCGTCCGTGGCGACAAATACCCTTTCCATGGGCGTAACCAGCTTCTCTACAGTTATGCTAAATAATCAAAATGATTTACCCGTATTATCCAAAGCGCCCGGTAATATACTCTTCGGTTAGTTTTTCTTTTGGATTGGTGAACATCACCTCCGTGGAGCCAAACTCGATCAGCTCACCCATATACATAAAGGCTGTATGATCGGAGATCCGAGCCGCCTGTTGCATGTTGTGGGTGACGATAAGGATGGTAACCTCCTGCTTCAAGCGATCCATCAACTCTTCAATCTTGCCGGTTGAGATCGGATCGAGGGCGCTGGTGGGTTCATCAAAGAGTAACACATCCGGTTCTACGGCCAAAGCGCGGGCAATGACGAGGCGTTGCTGTTGGCCGCCGGAGAGGCTGTTGGCCGATTGCTTAAGACGATCCTTGGCTTCGTCCCAGAGTGCTGCCTGCTTGAGAGCCTGTTCAATGCGGTCAGCCAATTCAGCGCGGTTTTTAATCCCCTTTAATTTTAATCCATAAGCGATGTTGTCAAAAACACTCATGGGAAACGGCGTCGGTTTTTGAAATACCATACCGATGCGGCTGCGCAGCTGGGTGATATCGTTGCGCTCCAGCAAATTACTCCCTTCGAAGATGATCTCCCCCTCGTGACGATGGCCGGGATAGAGATCGTGCATGCGGTTAAAGCAACGCAAAAAGGTGGTTTTACCGCAACCGGATGGGCCGATCAGTGCCGTTACCTTATTGCGTTGAATATTTAGGGACATATCCTTCACCGCATGGATATTACCCTTATAGTAGAAATTTAACTTGTTAACGGTCATGATCGAATCGGACATGTAAAACCTCAATTCTTGTATTTCCAGCGGATAATTAGCCGCCCAAGGATGGTAAGTCCTAAAATGAACACCGTGATAACAAATGACGCGGCCCAGGCCATTGCGTGCCAGTCATCATAAGGACCCATGGCGTATTGATAAATGGTGACGGTCAACGACGGCATTGGTTCATTCATATCGGTGGTCAGGAACATATTGTTGAATGATGTGAATAACAGTGGTGCTGTTTCACCGGCAATGCGTGAAATCGCCAGCAGCAAACCCGTCAAAATACCCGTGGCAGCGCCGCGATAAACAATTTGTATAATGACCTTGTAATAGGGTGCGCCGAGGGCAAATGCCGCTTCACGGGTTTCCCATGGAACCAGTGCGATCATCTCTTCCGTAGTACGTAACACCACGGGGATCATAATGATTGCCAGTGCCAATGCGCCGGCATAACCACTGAAATGGCCAATAGGTTTGACGAAAACAGCGTACACAAAGGTGCCGATAACGATTGACGGTACGCTGATCATGATATCGGAAATGGTGCTGATAAAACGCCCAATCCAGCGATGACGACCATACTCTGCCAGATAGGTGCCACCGAGAATCCCCACAGGGATGCCGATCAGCACCGCAAACAGGGTAATCAGCAGTTGGCCGATAAAAGCGTGTTTCAGGCCACCACCTGCCATCCCCGGCGGGGTGGCTTCATTGAGGAATAATTCCGGAGTGATGTAGGCGATGCCATGGCGTAGTACATCGGCCAGAATAAAGATCAGCCAAAATAGACCAAGGGCGGCAGCAGCGCAGGCGAGGCTCAAAGCGACGATGTTGCTGATTTGCCGTTTACCGATTTCAGTCATAGTTATAGCCTTTTTTCTTTGCGGGCTAGAGCTGTTTTGGCGATAGCCAGCAGTATAAAATTCATCCCCAGCAGGATCAGAGCCAGATAAAACAGCGACGACAGGTACAGGTCGCTGTCGGCCTCGGTGAACTCGTTGGCCAAAGTGACGGTAATGGTTGCCGAAGCATCGAACAACGAGGTGGCAATGGCGTGCTTGTTGCCGAGCACAAAGGCAACGGCCATCGTTTCCCCTAAAGCCCGTCCCATGGCGATGATGATACTGCCAAAGATGCCCGCTTTCGAGTAGGGGATGATCACATCCTTGATTACCTCCCAGCGGGTTGCTCCCATACCGTATGCCGACTCCTTAAGTTGGGTCGGGGTCAGGGCAAAGGTGTCACGGACGATACTGGCGATAAACGGAGTGATCATAATGCTGAGAATGATACCGGTGGTCAGGATGTCGATACCCAGGGGAACCCCGGCAAACAGTTTGCCGATCAAGGGGATCGGTTCAAAGATCCTCTGCAGCAACGGTTCGACATGTTCCCCCATCAGCGGAGCGAAGGTGAACAATCCCCACATGCCGTAGATAATACTCGGAATGGCCGCTAACAGCTCAATGGCGGTACCAAAGAGCGGCTTCAGGAACTTGGGACAGAGTTCGGTGATGAAGATGGCAATCCCCAGCGACACCGGAATCGCCATGACTAATGCCAGCAATGTTGTCACCAGCGTACCATACAGGGTGGTCGCTGCACCGAACACCTCCCGTACCGGATCCCAGGCCGTACTGCTGATAAAACCGAAAAAACCGAAGGCCTCAATCGCTGTCAGTGATTCCTTAAACAGGGAGATAAAGATGCTGACGATAATGATCAGTACCAAAAATGCTGCTGAAAAGGTGACCCCGGAGAATAGTTTATCGAGGGTTTGTTCGCGTTTTATAGTGATTGCCATAAACCATGTCCATTTCTGATCTGACTCAAATTACAGGCCATCCATCAGGTCGCGCCGTTTGGGGGAAAAGCGGATCGCCATGATTCGAACCCCCATCAGGGCTACCACCAGAGCTATGGCCAGTCCGACTCGTGCTATCTCTATCTCCCGGTACCAGAAGCCCATAATCTCTGTGATAACAACCACTAGAGCCGTATCGATGATGTAGGTTACTTTTACCCGTCCTTCGGTTAAATAAGCTTTCACCGTGCGGTAAAGTTCGAGGATGGCTAACACCATAAGTATGTTGATGATTAGTTCTTTTATAGTAGAGTGCATCCCATGAGCAGAGAATAGATGCTCAGCTCCTGCGACCAGATCGTAACCGGCACGGATAATGCCGAAAGTCATCCCTGCCAGCAGCACTATGAGGAGGAGGCTGAGCAGGGCACGACACAGGGTCTCAAAACAAATTTCCGAAATGGCCTTGATTGAATCTTGCAACATATTCCGATCCTTTTAAAAATTGCGACTGTTCAGCACCTCTCAAGTTGGGTACGTGATCCCCATAACAAGGGTATTTGTCGCCATGGACGGCGACAATAAGCCCCATGGATGGGCTCGTTGCGTCCCTTGATATGGGGATTGCGTGCCCATCACGCTGAATAGTTACGCATGAGGTAACTCTTTTAAGGAGCAGGGAACCGATTTTGTTGATGGTGAAATATAATCGGCTCCCTACAATAAGCTTGTTGGGCGGGCATTTAGATCCCGTTCGCTTTCCAGTAGTTGCGGATATCATCCTTCAAGTTTTGCGGCAAAGGTACGTACACTAATTTGATAGCCATTTCGTCGCCATTATTGAATGCCCAATCGTAAAATTCGATTGTCCTGCGATTGGCAGCGCTCTTTTCACTGGCGAGGAGAATGAACGATGCTCCGGCAATGGGCCATGAGGCTTTACCCGGCGCGTTGACCAGCCACAGGTAATAACCCTTGTCCTGTTCCCATTTGGCAAAAGATGCGGCTGCCTTGAAGCTGTCGAAAGAGGCGCTGACGTACTTTCCTTCACGATTCTGCAAGGTGACATCGGCCAGCTTGTTTTGTTTGGCGTAGGCAAATTCCACATAGCCGATGGAGTTTTTTACCCGTTTGACATAGTTGCTAACGCCTTCGTTGCCTTTGCCGCCTATCCCTACCGGCCAGTTCACCGACTTGCCCGCTCCGATTTTCTGTTGCCAGTCATTGTTGACGGCGGAGAGATAGGTGGTGAAAATTGCCGTGGTACCTGAACCATCGGAGCGATGGACAACCGTGATGGCATCGTTGGGTAGTTGCAACTCTGGATTCAATTCGACAATTTCCGGATCGTTCCATTTACTGATGGTGCCGAGGAATATTCGCGCCATGACATTGGCTGTCAACTTGAGTTGAGCACTGTCGATCCCCTTGATATTAACGATGGGCACCACGCCGCCGATAATCGCCGGGAATTGGAGTAATTTCTTTTCCGTTAATTTTTCAGGATTGACCGGGGCATCAGAAGCGCCGAAATCAACGGTTCGGTTGGTGATCTGGCGCACACCGCCGCCGGAACCAATCGACTGATAATTGATCTTGGTGCCAGTAGCTTTCTGGTATTGAAAAGCCCAGCCGGAATAGACCGGGTAAGGAAATGATGCCCCGGCACCATTGAGGGTTGGAGCGGCGAGAGACGCAGTTGGCAATAGAAACGCCAACAGGATGAGCAGAAACTTCTTCATGTTTGACCTCCATAGGTAGATGAATTTGACCGGAGGATAAACCAAGAGTGTTTTGCAATGATGGAGAAGTTGTTAAAGAGATGTTAAATCTGAATTATTTTAGCGGGAATACCCGATCTGCTGGCGTAACATGTTGCAAATTGAAATGGCTACATGCCCAGACCACAATGGTGGCAGGTTGCTCCGCGCACAGGTCTTTTGGTGGATGCTGACCGAGAAAGTCGAGAGCCAGATATAGAAGGGTACTCGGACTTTGTTCCAAAGAGTCGCCAACCTGGTGATGACGTTTGCTGATCTTTTCACCATCAAGGGACAACACCAGTGGAATATGGGTATATGTCGGAATGGCATAGCCCAGTTGTTGCAGCAGATGAATTTGCCTCGGCGTGGAGAACAGCAGATCGCGACCACGCACCACTTGATTGACGCCGCATGCGTGATCATCGACAGCAACGGCTAATTGGTAGGAAAAGATTCCATCGGCACGTTGCAATGGAAAATCACCGACCTCCCGTGCCAAGTTTTGCGAAATTGGGCCATAAATGCCGTCGTTGAATAAGATTTCGTTATCGGGGGTGGTGATGCGCGTACAGTACGACGAGTTGGTCGGTTGAATCTTGTGGCGACAGGTGCCCGGATAGATGGCTCCCTCCTCACCCAAGTGGGGCGCACTGGCCAATATTTCACGTCGCGAGCAGGAACAGGGATAGGTTAATCCGACCTGTTTCAAGCGCTCAATGGCCGCCCGATAAATTTCTGAGCGCTCACTCTGATAGACAACCGAGCGATCCCATAGCAGGCCAAAGGTTTCCAGCTGGTGCATGATGATATCAGCAGCACCGGCAACAACACGCGGCTGATCCAGATCGTCGATGCGAAGCAGCCACTCTCCGCCGGATTGCTTGGCCATGCAGTAACTGGCCACAGCGGCGATCAAAGAACCAAAATGGAGATGTCCCGTTGGGCTGGGAGCGAAACGTCCGATGGTTTTCTGAATAGAGTGGGTGAGTGACATAGCTGGAATGATGGTAGTGGCAGGGTTAAAAGTCAAGCCGACTGCGCTGAATTAACAAATTATGTTGACAAAAAAGGTTGACCAATCTATCTATAACCACAACAGTAAACAATTAAGTAAGTAGGGAAACTAATGATTATAACACGCGCCACAGAATATGCTATTCGGGCAATCCTGTATATGTCGAAATTTCCGACGGGAGAGATTGTTCTGAAAAAGGATATCTGCCGCACCCAGGATGTCACTCCGGCATTTTTAACTAAAATATTTCAGCCCCTCGTCAAGGCTGGCATCGTCGGTTCACAGCGGGGAGTTGGCGGTGGTTTTTTTCTCAAACTTGATCCTGAGGATATTACTGTTTACGATATTTTCAAGGCGCAGGAAGATCCGCTGTATATCAATAAATGTTTGATTGAAGATGGTTGCTGCGAGCGCGATAAGTATTGTGCTGTGCATAATGCCTGGTGCGAAGTGCGCGAAGGGATGGTACAGCAGTTGTCAGCATATGATTTTGCCCGTTTGGCACGGGAAGAGAAAAAAAATCTTCAAGATTTGATGAATTTGAAGCACACGAAGTGCGAAGACGAGGATTAAGATATAACAACAACGTGTAGTCTCCCGACCCCATAAAAAGGATGTAGTGAGTAAGAGTTGTATTGAGTATGTTTGCTAATAAGAATGCTGATCATGGTGTAAAAGCATTGACTTGGCGGTAGATAATTATTAATATTGCTCGATTTTTATTGTAGCTTAACTATTTGTCCCTTTTGGCGATACCATCAAGTATGGGGGTTGAAATTTTATGGATTCAGCACAATTAGAAGAATATCGGATTATCCTACAGACTCAATTAGAAGAATTGTTACGCGAAGCGGGTAAAACTGTTTCGGGGATGACCGATGAGCATGAAAATTTCCCAGACCCTACCGATAGGGCGTCGATGGAGTCTGATCGTAATTTCGAATTGCGTATTCGGGATCGTGAACGGCGTCTGATCGCTAAAATACGCAATGCTATTAAACGCATTGATGAAGGAACCTTTGGCACTTGTGAGTGTTGTGAAGAGCAGATTGGCGAAGCTCGTTTGCGTGCCCGCCCCGTCACCACTCTATGTATCGACTGCAAAATAGAACAGGAACGCCAAGAACGTATTGGTTAGTCAATTACAAAGCCCCTGTTGAACACTTTTCAGCAGGGGCTTTGTGTCTTTTTTTGTTTCTCCCGCTATACCTCATTCCCACAAGCAGGTTGATATGAGCCGTGAAGATGCCATCTATTCACAACCACAAGGCAGCGTAGCACCCTTCGAATTTAATGAGAAGGTGGTGCAGGTGTTTGACGATATGATCACCCGTAGCGTTCCGCTGTATCAAGAATCGCTGCTGCGTCAAGCTCAGTTAGCTGCACACTATTACCAACCTGACACGGTTCTCTATGACCTTGGTTGCTCCAACGGAAATTTTGGATTGCAATTTATCCAACAGATGGCGGGGCGTTCTTTCAACATGGTTGCCATAGATAATTCACAACCGATGCTTGATCAATATACACGCCGTCTTGAGTCCATCCCTAATTGCGCCGGGGTTGAATTGCAGCTGGCCTCAATTGAAGATCAATCTTTTGATAGTGCGTCTGTCGTGGTGATCAATCTGACCTTGCAATTTCTTCCCCTTGAAGCACGGACAACACTGTTACAACGGGTGTACGATGCTCTGGTTCCCGGGGGGATACTGCTACTGACCGAAAAAGTTGTCCATGAGCAACAAGGTCTTTCAGCACTCCAGCAGGATTGGTACTATCGCCTTAAAAAGGAAAACGGCTATTCGCAACTCGAAATAAGCCAGAAAAGAGATGCGCTGGAAAATGTCCTGATTCCTGAAACCACCGAGCAACACCAACATCGCCTAAGCCAATCGGGTTTTAATCAGCAGGATATCTGGCTGAAATGGTTCAATTTTACCTCGTTTATCTGTGTTAAATGATGCCACCAGTGCTAAAAGATATCATACATTCCCTCGATCCGAATGGCGATCAGTCATGGACGGATGAACTCAGGCAGCTACTGGAAACAAAGCAGCACTTTCAATGTCACCGCGACCGCAAAAGTCAGGCTTATCTGGATATTATCGACAACCTGCCGCACCTTCCGACCGTCAATTGTCAACTCGATCAAGATTGGCTCACCATCGGTCAGCGCGATGATCTGGATGCCGACCAGCGTGAGCAGGTGCTCCATGCGCTGTATGGTTTGCGTCCGTGGCGTAAGGGGCCGTTTAACGTTTTTGGTACGGCGGTGGATACCGAATGGGTTTCTTATATCAAGTGGAACCGTCTGAAAAACCATATTGCTCCCCTCAAGGGGCGACGGATTCTCGATATCGGCAGCAGTTGCGGTTATTATCTGTTTCGAATGAGTTCAGAAAGCCCCAAATTGTTGCTTGGCCTGGAGCCGTATGCCACCTTTTATTTTCAATTTCGCCTGTTGCAACAACTTATTCAGGCCGAAAACTGCTATACCATTCCGGCAAAGTTTGAAGAGTTGCCCTTGATGAGCGACTATTTCGATACTGTTTTTCATCTGGGGGTGCTCTATCATGTACGCTCCCCATTGGATACCTTGATACAAATCCGGCGCACCCTGCGCCGTGGCGGCGAACTTGTACTGGAAACCTTGGTGATCCCCGGTGAAGAGTATTTGGCCTTGTCACCACAACAGCGCTATGCAAAGATGAACAATGTATATTTTCTGCCCACGGTAAACTGTCTGACATCGTGGTTGGAAAAAGCCGGATTTACCAATATACGCTGTTTAGATGTGAGCCGAACAACATCAGCCGAACAGCGAAAAACAGCTTGGGTGCAAACCGAATCTCTGGCCGATTTTCTTGATCCGGGCGATGAATTGAAAACTATTGAAGGTTACCCGGCACCACGACGTGCATTGATGATCGCGGAAGTTAAATAATATGGAATCGATTCGAACATCATTACATTGCTATAGCCCGCAAATAGTGAGTGACGCCAACGTGACGCGCTATGCCTCTGTGGCGCTATTGCTGCGACCGGGGGATGACGGCCCTGAGGTGCTCTTCATTCAACGTGCCAGCCATCCCAACGATCCATGGTCGGGTAATCTGGGCTTTCCCGGTGGGCGTATCGACCCGGAAGACTCCGATCCCCTCGCTGCTGCTGTACGGGAAACCGCCGAAGAAGTAGGTATTATCCTGACTCCAGAACAGCTACTTGGTCAGTTGGATGATTACCATGGAATACGTGTTCCGGTGCTGGTCAGCTGTTACGTCTTTGCAGTGGATAAAAAGCAGCCTATCCAAGCCAATGAAGAAGTTGAGCGAACATTTTGGATGTCATTGAATACGTTACGTCAGGTTGAGCGTCATGCTACCCGTAAAGTCGATTGGCATGGCAACCTAACTGAAGTGCCATCGATCCATATTGATGAAATAAGCCCCGTGTTGTGGGGATTAACCTATCGTTTTATTTACCGTTTTTTTAGTATAATTGGTACCCCTTTAGCCGAGTGTACAACAGAACCGATTTTATAGCTCAGCGCCAATGGTCTGTTGCGTTGGCTTGCCACTGTTTTTTTTCATTTATAAGTTCCGTTTTAGATTAGAAAACTCGACAACCAAGTCGTGTAACATTATATTAACAGTACATACTGTCGATACTGTTTCCATCTTTGTGTTGTTTCTTTTATTAGATTTACATATTGGAGGGCAGCGTTTTATGCTTGCAAATGATCCGGACCATAAAAAAATATTATCCTTGAAGCTAATTCTTCTGGCAGCACTTCTTGTTGATGTCGCCGCAGTTGGCGTATCTTTTTTATTGTTTGATGATTATCGCATGGTTGCGGTTGTTGTCGCTGTTGCCCTTATGGGTATTATCGGGATATGGCTGGCGGTGCGCCAATCGTCATCTGTGGCGGCTACACTTGAAACAACAGATAGTGATGCGCAACAACTTTTAACGGCAACGCATAATCTGTTTACCTATTTAGATCAAGAACTTACCGGGCAGTTTCGCGATGCTCGGCAAGAAAATAGTCAAGTTCAGGGTATTCTATCCGATGCAATCGCTAAGTTGGTTCAAAGTTTTACTGACCTTGAAAGAGATACCGCAAAACAATTGGAGTTGGCGGTAAGGTTGTCGGGTGGTTCTGATCCTTCTCAAACGGATATCGCCGATAAAGATATTTCCTTTGCCGAGCTGTTTACTACCATTGAGCAAGTGATGGAAAAACTACTCAATGCCAGTATCGAAAGCAGTCACCAGTCTAAAGATGTTGTTCAATCTACCCGTAAGACTCGCGAAGAGTTTCAGGGGGTTATGAGTTTGTTGAGCGAAGTTAAAAAAATTGCCGATCAAACGAACCTGCTAGCTATCAATGCTGCCGTTGAAGCAGCGCGTGCCGGTGAAGCCGGAAAAGGATTTGCTGTTGTGGCCGAAGAGGTGCGCAACCTGTCGATTCGTTCCAATCGATTTAGTGAGCGAATTGATCAATCATTACAGGAGATCTCACTTTCGATAGATACTGTGGAAACTTCTATTCAGGCATTAGCGAACCAATCGGATAAATTAGTAAAGGATGAAAAAGAACATATTGCTAAAGTGCTGGGTGATACCCGTGGATTTTATGAGGTGGTCAACGATAGTTCCGGTCAGATTTCGCAGTTAGCCGAAAGTGTTTCCCGGCAGGTTGGGCACGCTGTTACATCCATGCAGTTTCAAGATATGGCAACGCAGATTATTGATACCGTTAGCCATCGACTTGAATCTGCTGAAACATTACTAGCCGGGCTTGTTGCTATTTCATCCACTGCCGATTCAGGGCATGATGGAGGATTAGAGGAGCATAGTGCTCAATTGTTAGAGTTGATGAATTCGGCGACTAAGTTTGTTCAGCAAAGTCACCATAATCCGGTATCGAAAAAAAATATGGATGAAGGTGATATTGAGTTGTTTTAAACGTTTTACTTAGATAAATAATTATGAAAGGTCAATATAATGGCAAAGACAATCTTAGCAGTCGATGATTCGCGCTCAATTTTACAAATGGTTTCATTCACCCTTAAGGGGGCAGGTTATCAGGTTGTAGAGGCCACCAATGGGCAGGAAGGACTCGCTGCTGCTAAAAAGCATAAGTTTGATCTAGTGCTTACCGACCTGAATATGCCGGTGATGGATGGTATTGCCATGATTTCGCAGTTGCGGGCGCAACCGGCTTATAAATTTACCCCTATGCTGATGCTTACCACCGAAGCCGGTGGCGCTTACAAGGCGAAGGGCAAAGCTGCCGGTGCTACGGGCTGGCTGGTCAAGCCGTTTGATCCGCAAAAGTTGCTCGGAGTGGTAAAGAAGGTTATCGGGTAAAGAAAGAAGGGGTGGTATGTTTGAATTTGAGAAACGAGTGCTCGAATCCTCTGCAGGTGAACAATACCTGCAGTTAACTTTGACCGGGACTGTGCGCATAGAAAGTGTCACCCGGTTGAAGGAGGTTTTAATGGAGGCATTCACTAAACATGATCATATTGTTTTGGATATCGGGGATCTAACGATCGTTGGTTTTCCATTTTTTCAGTTGTTATGTGCAACCAATAAATATGCTCAGGCACAAAATAAGCGTTTTGAACTAAGACATCAGTGTTCGGAAGCCATTATTGACTGTTCACAAACCGTTGGCTTCTTGCGACAGCAAGGTTGTCCCGAAGCTGTGGATCCTGATCGCTGTTTGTGGATTGCAAAAAATATGTAATATCCTGATTAGTATCAATCTTTCGCTATTTGATTTTCAGCCGTGAAGGGGTGCTTGCGCTCCTGTAGGAGCTGCTTCCAAGCCGCGAACGCATAACTAATTAGGTGTAATGATAGCTTATCTTGTCTAATGATATAAACAGTATGAGAGGTTGTCTATGCAGGATTTACCGCAACAGGCGTTTAAAGAGGAAGCATACGAACTATTGAGCGAATTGGAAGATTCGTTACTGGAGATGGAAGATAATCCCGATGATATGGATGTGGTTGGCAAGGTTTTTCGCGCCATGCACACCATCAAAGGCTCTGGAGCCATGTTTGGCTTTACCGCCATAGCCGAATTTACCCATGAGGTTGAAACGGTTTTCGATCTGGTACGCAATGGGGAAATATCGGTTACCAAGCAACTTGTAGATCTATCCTTACAGGCTCGTGATCATATTTTATCGCTACTGAATGAGGAGGAGATTAGCACCGATAGCGGTCAAACCTTAATGGCACAGTTTAAAGCCCTAGCCGAGGCGAATTCGACACCGGCAATTCCAGATGCTACCCCAGATTCACTAACTACCAGCGAAGAAAACATCCCCCCAGTAAGCATACAAAAAACCTATCGTATCACTTTCAGGCCAAACTCGGATATTTTGCATAATGGTACGCTAGTAACCAATCTGCTTGAGGAATTACTCCAGCTGGGAACCTGTCGTCTTGTTGCCCATAAAGCACAGATTCCACCACTCGATCAGCTCGATCCCGAAAATTGCTATGTCAGCTGGGATGCGATTTTGACCTCCGATTGCGGCGAGGATGCCATCCGTGATGTATTTATCTTCGTTGAGGATGAGTGTGAGTTGAAAATTGCCGTAGTGGATACCGGCAGCGACAATGATGGAGACGCAGGCGAAGACCAGACCATAAAGCGTTTGGGCGATATCTTGATTGAGCGTGGCGAAATCAGTCAAGCCGAGATTGACGCAGTATTGGCAAAATCTAAGCGTATTGGTGAAATGCTGGTTGATGCTAATCTAATCAGTCAGGATCAGATTGAATCCGCCTTGGTTGAGCAGCAGGAAGTGCGCAAGGTTCAAGAAAATCGCCAGCGATCCCGTCAGGCAAAAGCCGCGCCGGCGAGCAGTTTGCGTGTCCCGGCCGAACGTCTTGATGATTTGGTCAACCTTGTCGGCGAGATGGTCACGGTGCAATCGCGTCTTAGCCAAACTGCCGCGTTAAGCGGCGATGCCGAACTACAGTCCATAGCCGAAGAGGTGGAACGCCTCACCGAAGAGTTGCGTGATAACACCCTGAATATCCGCATGCTCCCCATCGGTAGTACCTTCAGCAAGTTTAAACGGCTGGTGCGCGATATCGCCTCCGACCTGAAAAAAGAGGTAGATTTTCAAACCGTCGGCGCCGAAACCGAGCTGGATAAAACCGTCATCGAGCAGCTTAACGATCCGCTGGTGCATATCATCCGCAATAGTATGGATCATGGTATTGAGCTGCCAGATGATCGTGTGGCCGTCGGTAAGCCGCGTCAGGGGACGGTGTATCTCAGTGCCGAGCATTCCGGCGACAGTGTTATTATTGAAATACGCGATGACGGCAAAGGTTTAAACGCCGAAGTGCTGCGCGAAAAAGCGATCAGTAAAGGGGTTATCAGTGCCGAAGACACCCTCAGTGACAATGAGATTTATCAATTGATATTTGCCGCTGGCTTCTCCACCGCTGAAAAAGTGTCCGGCCTTTCCGGTCGCGGTGTCGGAATGGATGTGGTCAAACGCGCCATAGAGGGACTACGCGGCACTATTGAGTTAGAAAGCAACCTTGGCGTCGGCACCAGCGTGCGTTTACGCATCCCCCTGACGCTGGCGATTATCGAAAGCCTGTTGGTTAATATTGGCAACAATAGTTATGTGCTGCCGTTAAGCGCTGTCGAAGAATGTGTCGAACTCACCACGGACGATATCGAAGAAGCCCACGGTCGCTGTTTAGCCAATGTACGCGGCCACCTTATCCCCTATATACCACTGCGCCAAACTTTTGCCATACCCGGCGATATCCCAGCCATTCAGCAGATTGTCATCACTCAGGTTAACGGCCACCAGCTCGGTTTTGTTGTCGATAACGTTATTGGCGAGCACCAGACCGTTATCAAAAGTCTGGGGCCGCTATATCGTGATGTCAGCACCATCTCCGGTGGCACCATCCTTGGTGACGGCAGCATTGCCCTGATAATAAATTTGATGCAACTGATGCAGCAGGCAACATTGGAAGATAGCTAAATTGTTAGGTGTGGGCACATCCCCACGAATTTTTAATTGTAGCAACAGTGGAGTCAACCATGAGCCAAGATGACGAACAAACCAACCAGTATCTCACCCTCCTGCTCAATGGCGAAGTATTTGGTATCGCCACCAACCGGGTACTGGAAGTGCTCGATTATACCGATATCACCCCCGTTCCTCAAACTAGCGAATTTATGCAAGGTGTTATCAACCTGCGCGGTAGCATTGTCCCTGTGGTGGATATGCACATAAAGTTTGGTCTGCCACCGTCGCCACGTACCGTCAATAGCTGTATTATTATCATCAGTATCCTTATCGATGACGAGGCAACCAGCGTGGGTGTGATGGCCGATTCGGTGCGCGAAGTACTTGATCTCGATCCAGAACAGATCGAAGCAGCACCGCGCATGGGAACGAAGCTCAACAGTAATTTTATCCGTGGCATGGGTAAGTATAACGATGATTTTATCATTTTATTAAATATCGATACCATCTTTTCACAGCAACAATTAAGTGCTGATGAGCAAGAGGTGGCTGTTTAACCGGTTTTGTTGGAGTCGTAAAGATGATTGTTATAAGTGGGCACAGCCCACCCTGCAAAGGAAGGAGAGGATTCGATGTCAGAAATTAAAGCGGAGAATAACCAGTATTTAACCTTTAATCTCGATGGGGAGGTGTTCGCCATCGAAGTGAGCAAGGTGCGCGAGATTCTTGATCACACCGAATTAACCAGAATCCCGCAGATGCCGACGTTCATGTGTGGGGTTATAAATCTGCGTGGCAGTGTGGTTCCGGTAGTTGATATGCGTATAAAATTCGGTTTGCCCACCATTGATGAGACCGTCGATACCTGCATCATCATTGTTGAGGTGTGTATCGATAATGAAACCAGTGTTCTCGGTGCGCTGGTTGATTCGGTACAGGAAGTGATCGATATTGATGGTGACCAAATTGAAGAACCGCCACGCATGGGTTCACGCATGAACAGCGATTTTTTGCATGGCATGGGCAAACACGACGAGCGTTTCATTATGATTTTAAATATTGATAAGGTGTTCTCCAGCGATGAGTTGGTGTTGGTGCAACAGAGAAACGCCCCGGCAGAGGAAGATATTGGGTAGGGTGGAATTGTCCATCGCCTTACTCCGTCATCGCTCTTGTGGTGGGCGACACATACATATCAATAGAATAGTTACATTGTCTTTTTAGAAAGGATTATCATGTTTAAGAATCTGAAACTTGGGACCAAAATAGGGAGCGGATTTGCAATCATTCTTTTTTTGGTAATTGTAATTTCATTTGTTTCTTGGAAAGGGATGGGGGGAGTCGTTGATCGCGTTTATAAAGCTGATGACATCACCCGCATGGTCGAGGGTATCCTTGAAGCCCGTCGGCAAGAGAAAAACTTCATTATCCGTAAAGACACATTATATATTGATAAAGTAGCTAAACATATTGAAGATTTAACAAATCAGGGCGCTGAATTGAAAGCAAAGTTCAATGATCCGTTAAATATAGCACAAATCGATAACATTCTAGGAGCGGTCACAAAATATGGTAAATCTTTTACTTATTACGTAGAACATGAAAATGAAAAGACTGAACAGATGTCCAAAATGCGTTCTGCTGCAAGGGCAAGTTTAAAAGAAATAGAAACCCTGCGTGCTGATCAAAAATCCAAACTCAAAGAGGAGCTGGGTAAAAACGTTTCCGGGGATAAAATTTTTGATCGCTTGACCAAGGCTGATGACGCAAATCGTTTGATTAAATGGTTTCTGGATGTTCGAAAAAACGAGAAAGAGTTAATTATTACCAGTGACAATGGCTATAAGGAAAAAATTGACGCTAATCTTGATAAGATTTTTGTTTTGAGCAAGGATATGCGTTCTCGTTTTAGCGACCCAGCCAATATCAAACAAATTGATGGGATAATATCTGGCGTAAAAGACTATAAGAGAGAATTTGCCCTTTATGTAGACATTATGGCAGAGCAAGTGGATGCGAATAACGCCTTGGTTATGGCTGCCAGAGCTGCCCAAAAAGAGTGTGTAGTTGCCAGAGCAGATCAAAAGACTAAAATGATAGATGAGATATCTTCCGCTAACTATAAAATTATTTCCATAGCTTTTGCAGCGGTTCTTTTGGGGATAATAATAGCCATCTTCATTACGCGACTTATTACGCGGCCGATTATTAAGGGTGTGCAATTTGCTGAATTGGTTGCCAATGGTGATCTTTCAACGACGCTGGTCGTTGACAGCAAAGATGAAGTTGGTCAGTTGTTCAATGCGCTTAATACAATGGTTGAACAGCTACAGCAGATTGTCGGGGATATTCGCGGCGCCTCCGATAACGTCGCTGCCGGTAGTCAGGAACTATCCTCCAGTTCCGAGGAAATGTCCCAGGGGGCTACCGAGCAGGCTGCTGCTGCCGAGGAAG